>NZ_NXBD01000052.1:0-169587 GCF_002383965.1 Campylobacter sp. 110
ACTGCTTTAGCATCTTGTTCTAAACCTTGTTTAGTAGCAAGGATGTTTTCGTTGATAGCTTTACCCATTTTGCCTAATTCATCATTAGTTTTAATTTCAATTGTCTGAACTTCTATTTTTTCATGATTTAAAAAGCGAAAGAAATTTTCCAAAGACTTAAGTATAAGAGGAATTCTAGAGCCTATGATTTTTCTTATAAAAAAGTACACAACAGCCAAAATAGCAATTAGTGCTATTATAGCAACACTAATAATAATATATTGTAGTTCATATAAAGGGGCTAAAACTGATTTTTTAGGAGCTGTTACAATTACACTCCAATGACTAGAATTACCTAAAGTGCTAAATGAAGAGATACTAGCATAACTAAGATCTCCTGTTGAGGCAATATAATTATCTAAGATTTCATATTTATGGTTTTTAACTGCCTCAACAATTAATTGAGCAGATTGATCTTTGTTAATATCAAATAAAGTTTTTAAAATTGCATTTTTATTTTTATGAATAGCAATAATACCCTGATCGTTCATTAAGAATCTTAGATCCCCTTCAAAAAAGTCGAATTTTGGATCCAACATAGTCTCGGAAATTTCTAGTAAATCTATAGTATATCCTATAACTCCAATAAATTTGCCCTTATTGTTAAAAATAGGCATACCGAAATTTATACCTAAAAATTCATTATTATGATAATTAAGTTTTCTAGGAGAACCTACAAAAACAGAGTCTTTATCTCCATATTTTGCATTTTGTTCGATATTTTGTATTAGATTTAATTGAGAGAAATTGTTTGGAGTTGAAATAGTAGTTATTCCACCAGATTTTTCTACTATTTGATCAAAAAATATCATAGAAAAAGTTTTTCCATCTGGGCTAATATATTTTTTATCTACATTCTGCATATCACTTAATACAGTAGTATCTTTTAAATAGAGAAATGTATATGCTGCATAGTGACTACTATCAAAAGTATTTTTTATAAGACTTTCAATTAAATCGATATCTATATGATCATTATTTTGAAACATTTCATTTAACGATGTAGCAACTCCTTTGGTTAGTGTGACTTCTTCATTTAAAATACCTTGTATATAATTCACATATCTTTCTGAAGATAATAAAATAGTATCTTTGGCTTCTTTTTCTGAATATGAAGCAACTTGAAAAGAAACAATAGTAATCATAAGAGCTATAGCTACAATAACACTAATAGCAACTGATAATAAGAGTTTTGAACTAACGCTCGATAGTCTAAACATGAAAAACCTCACATAAATTTTTTACTAAAAATAAAGTTCGCTAGCATATCAAAAAAAATAAAATTAATATAAAATTATTTTTTATAGATGTTTTAAAACTATTTAATAATATCAAATACATTTTAAGGTGTGATAAAATTCAGGATTATTAAAAGTTGGAGGAAAAGGAACGCTAGCTCTAAATTCTTTATAGGTATTACCCGGGAGTGTGTCTATGATTTCTATAGTATAAGAAACACTTGTATTTTGCATTTTAGCGTTACGGATATTTTTATCATTGAAAATTTCACCTCCTACTTGTTGTTGGTTTAATATGCTAAGTATCAAATAGCATTTTTTGATTTCAAATTTGGTAAGATTTTGAACTTTTCCACTTACTATAACGCTTTCATGTCTTAGATCTCTTGTGTAGGTTAGTTTGCTAAGATCGGCTTGAGTGGTGAATTGATTGATTGTCAGAAAAATAGAATATATCAAAAGTGCGGTAAAAATAGTAGCTATGGTATAAGAAATCAAAGCCATTTCTTTTTGTTTGACTTTTAGAAAGATTAAAATACAAATCAAGGCAAAGCAAATAAGTAAAATGATAAAAACTATAATATGAAAAATTGTAAAATGCATTAAAAACACTCCGAAACTAAGCGTATGGTATAGTTATTTTCATAGTTAAAATTTTCAAAAGCAATTCTTTGAAATTGAGTTGTATTTTTTTTCAGATTAAAAATTTCCCTGCTTTTTTGCCTAAAGGGAATGAGTTGATTTTTATATTCATTGATGAGATTATCTTCGGGTAATTTATCCTTGAAAATTCTAGCAATCACTTTACATTGTTTAAAGTCGTTTTTAGAAGTATTTGTGATATTAAAATCAATAATTAAAGCTTCAGAGCTTTGGATGAATTTTTGTTCTACAATGGTTGTTTTTCTGCTCCTTACTTCGCTATCTATGAATTTATATCCATATGTATAAATCAAAAAACAAATAATTATATTAAGTGCGATGATCAAAAGAGCCGCCACAGGTTTGTGGCGTAAAAAGATACACAAGAGTAGAACGCAAGTAAAGAGGAAAAAGACAAATAAAATCAGCATATAATCCACTAAATATAAGTGAGTAGTGTAAAAATGCACAATTTCTTTTAGTCTTTCCACTTTATATATCCTAGTTCATGTTAGTAGAACTTTGTTTTTTAGCATCCTTAGTATCCACCCAAATATTTGGTACTGCTCCACCAGGAGTTAAGAAAATTTTAGCATCTTGATTGACTTTCAAGGCTTCATTAAATTCTTTTTGGGTTTCAATTTGTTTTAAGTTAAGCAAAGGAGTATTTAAACTATTCGCAATTTCTTTATTAGAATAAGCTTGCGCATCTGCTTCTATTTTTACAGCCATTGCTTTACCTTTAGCACTGATGATAGTTGCATTTGCTTCCCCTTCAGCCAAAGCAGCTTTTTTTAAAGCTTCTTGATTTGCTCTTTCTACCTCATATTTAGTTCTTTCTGCTTCTTGTTTTGCAATTTGCACGCGTTCAATTTGCTCTTTTACTTTCAAAGGCAATATAATTTCTCTAAGTTGAACCGCACGAAGTTCCACTGGCTCATTAGGTTGTGCTTCTATGGTTTTTCTTATCCCTTCTTCGATTTGAGTTGCGATTGCATTACGATTTGTTGGCAACTCTTCAGCAGTATATTTTCCTACAACACTTCGAACCACATCACGCACCACAGGATCTATGATTTTATTTTCCCAATTTAAACTCCAAGTTGCTATAGTTTGAGGAACTTGTAAAGGATTTAAGCGGTATTGAACTGTTACATCAATAGAAACAGGCAAGCCGCGTGAATCAAGCACAGAAATGCTGTTTTTATTAATTACACCTGAACCTGAAGTTAAATTCTCATTACTTCCTTCTATAGAAGCATAATTGATTTGTCTTACTCTCGTATCAATTGTAGTTATTTTTTGTATAAAAGGTATAAAAAAATGGAGTCCTGGCTCTAAAGGATTTGGATCGTATCTACCTGTAGTGGATTTAATCCCCATTTCTCCAGAATTTATCACCATAAAAGGTTTTGCGATAATTAAAAACAAAACAATAATAATTACACCATAAACAAAAGGAGAAAATTTTCCAAAACCCTTGAAATTAAATTCAGGAGCTTTGAAATTGAAATTTTGTCGGTTGTTATTGTTATTAAAATTTCCATTTTTTTTATTGAAATAATCATTCAAATCAGCTGGCATTTATTTCCTTTATCTTTAAATATAAGTTAGCATAGATGCGTATTTTTCATTGCGTCCATAAACTACATCAAAATAAGCATCTTGAAGTTTTTTAGTAATAGAACCTCTTATACCACTGCCTATAATTCTTGCATCAACATTATTAATAGGGGTGATTTCTGCAGCAGTTCCAGTAAAAAATGCTTCATCAGCAGTATAAACTTCATCTCTTGAAATTCTTTGGCGAAGCACAGTGATACCAAGATCATGAGCGATTTTAAGCACTGTATCTTGAGTGATGCTTTTTAAAGAAAAATCATTAGGTGGAGTGATTAAAACTCCATCTTTTACGATAAAGAAGCACTCTCCCGTACCTTCTGCTATAAAACCCTCTTCATCAAGCATCAAAGCTTCTTCATATCCTGCTTCAATAGCTTCAAATTTTGCAATTTGAGAGTTAAGATAGTTTGCGCTCGCTTTTGCTTTGCCCATGCAAGATTTTACACTATTTCTTACAAAGGATGAAATTTTTACTTTAATACCCTTTTCTAAACCTTCTTCACCCAAATAAGCACCCCATTCCCAAGCAGCGATGCCAACGCGTACAGGGGCTTTTACATGATAAAGTCCCATTACTCCATCTCCTAAGAAAATCACAGGGCGAATATAGACATTGTTTTTAAAATCATTTACTTTTAAAAGTTCAATTTGTGCTTTTTCAAGCTCTTTTTGAGAAAAAGGGCAGTTTAAAAGAGTAATTTTAGCGGATTCTAAAAGCCTTTTAGTATGATCTTCAAGTCTGAAAATCGCTAAGCCTTTATCTGTTTTATAAGTTCTTGTTCCTTCAAAAACAGCATTACCATAATGTAAAGAATGGGTTAAAAAGTGCAAGGTTGCATCTTTAAAATCAACTAATTTTCCATCCATCCAAATTTTATCTGCTGAGATCATTTTTAGCCTTAATAGTCATATTTTTGTTAAAAAACTTTTAATTTTAGCAAAAGTAAATTAATGATAGCTTGATATATAAAGTATAAATTTAAACATTTATGAAGGATTTTAATAAAAAATAAAATCAAACTTTTAGAATTTATTGAGTCGATTTTATTAAGGATATGGCTTTTTTCTGATGATTAAAATAAGAATGAGAAATTTAATACCACGATTTTTAAGTCAAGATTGTGAAAAACTGAATTAAATTTTTTATAGAATTTAGTGTAAATTTAAAAATTTATTTATTAAAGTTTGAAATAATTATAAAAATCAAAGGAGAAAAAATGCCAATTGTAAATATTAAATTAGCAAAGCCAGCTTTAAGCAAGGAGCAAAAAGCTGAGTTGATAGCCGATATAACTGAGCTTTTAAGCACAAAATACAACAAAAGCAAAGAAAGAGTAGTGGTGATGCTAGAAGATATCGAAAGTTATGACATAGGTTTTGGTGGAGAAAGTGTAGAGGCCATTAAAGCAAAGGCAAATAAATGAGTATTTTAAAAGTAGGGGATGAAGCACCACAATTTGAACTTTTAAATCAAGATGGAGTGAAAATCGCTCTTAAGGATTTTATTGGTAAAAAAGTGATTTTGTATTTTTATCCTAAGGATAATACTCCAGGTTGCACCACAGAAGCGTGCGATTTTAGTGCGAGTTATGATAAGTTTTGTGATAAAAATGCAGTGATTATCGGTGTAAGTCCTGATGGTGTGGCAAGTCATGATAAATTTATTGCTAAATTTAATTTAAAGCACATATTATTAAGTGATAGCGAAAAAGAAGTGGCAAAAGCTTATGGAGCTTGGGGGCTTAAGAAAAACTATGGTAAAGAATACGAAGGTATTATAAGATCGACTTTTGTTATCGATGAAGCGGGAAAAATCGCTCAAATTTATAGCAATGTTCGTGTAAAAGATCACGCACTAAAAGTTCTTGAAAGTCTTTAATGTTGGTGCATATTTGTTGTAGTGTAGACAGTCATTATTTTATAGAAGAGCTTAGAAAAGAATACCCTAAAGAAAAAATTATAGGGTATTTTTACGATCCTAATATCCATCCTTTAAGCGAATATGAATTAAGATTTTTGGATGTAAAAAGATCTTGCGATAAGCTCGGTATCAAACTTTATAAGGGCGAGTATGAGTATGAAAAATGGCTACAAGCTGTGAAGGGTTACGAAGATGAACCAGAAAAAGGTGCAAGATGTGAAATTTGTTTTGATCTAAGAATGGGTTCAAGTGTAGAATTTGCAGCTAAAATGGGAGAAAAAAAGCTTACAACAACACTTTTAACAAGTCCTAAGAAGGATTTAGAACAATTAAAAAATGCTTTACAAAAAGAGTGTGAGCCTTATGGGGTGGAATTTTTAGCTCCTGATTTTCGTAAAAATGGAGGCACTCAAAGGCAATTTGCTTTAGCAAAAAAAGAAATGCTTTATCATCAAAATTATTGCGGTTGTATTTATGGGCTTAAAAAGCAAAAGCAAGATAAAAACTTTATTGATGAATTAATGTCGCCTATTAATGCTCAAATTTTACCCGCAAGCATAGAAGCTAGAATAGCTCTTTATAAAAAAGTTAATTTATTAGAAAAAAAGGGTATAAAATTTGAAATTATAAGACAAAAATTCTTAAACTACCGACTTTTAAGTGCTTTAATAAAGCTTGATAAAAAAGCCGTTAAGAGCCATATTTTATTTTATTCTCATTTTAAAAATCATTATGCAAGATTTAGTTTAGATGAGAAAAATTTAAATGAAAATTTAAAGAATGGAATTTATAAAAGCACGAAAGATGAAATCAGCTTTATAGAATTTTGGCGATTTAATTCTGATTTTAAAAACAAATGGAAAAATTTTGAAGATTTTTTAAAATATCCTTTAAAAATAGAAGAAGAAATTAAATGGCGAAATAAACATTTTGGAGCTTATGATCTTAGTCCTGTTATAGTGCTTGAAAAAATTTTACCTACAAGATATGAGATTATAGCAAAGAGTGAAATTTACTATGATGTTAAGGAAGTTATAAAAAGAATATAGATTTAAAATATTTTAAAATCACTTAAAATTTTGACTAAAATTGATTGGATTAACATAATTTTTAATGATTTTTTTATATAATTATGTTTTTTAATTGTTTTTAAGGCCGATTTAATGATAGATGTAATGAAAATTCAAGAAATTTTACCTCACCGTTATCCTTTTTTGCTTGTTGATAAAATCACAGAGTTAAAAATTGGAGAAGTTGTTCGAGGATATAAAAATATCAGCATAAGCGATCATGTTTTTATGGGACATTTCCCAGGTCATCCTATTTATCCTGGAGTTTTGATTTTAGAAGGTATGGCGCAAACGGGTGGGGTTTTGGCTTTTGAAAGCATGGATGCTAAGGTAGATCCAAAAAGTAAGGTTGTATATTTTACAGGTATTGATGGAGCTAAATTTAGAAATCCTGTTCGCCCTGGAGATAGACTTGATTATGAAATGCAAGTAGTTAAAAATCGTGGCAATATGTGGATTTTTAAGGGTCAAGCTTTTGTAGATGGAAATTTGGTTGCAGAAGCAGAACTTAAAGCTATGATAGTAGACAAATAAGAGAGAATCAGTGAAAAAAATTCATCCTAGTGCTGTAATAGAAGATGGAGCTATTTTAGGTGATGATGTTGTTATTGAGGCTTATGCATATGTAAGCAAAGAGGCTAAGATAGGCAATGGGGCTGTTATCAAACAAGGGGCGAGAATACTTTCAGATACTACCATAGGTGATCATTCTCGTGTGTTTTCATATGCTATAGTAGGTGATATTCCTCAAGATATATCTTATAAGGACGAACAAAAAAGCGGAGTGATTATAGGGCAAAATTCTACTATTAGAGAATTTGCTACGATAAATTCGGGTACAGCTAAAGGCGATGGTTTTACTCGCATAGGAAATAACGCTTTTATAATGGCGTATTGTCATATCGCGCATGATTGCCTTTTAGGGGATAATATTATTTTAGCCAACAATGCAACCTTAGCAGGGCATGTAGAACTAGGAGATTTTACCGTTGTGGGTGGTCTTACTCCTATTCATCAATTTGTTAAAGTGGGTGAGGGTTGTATGATAGCAGGCGCGAGTGCGCTTTCGCAAGATATAGTACCTTTTTGTTTAGCTGAAGGAAATCGTGCAAGTATTAGAAGTTTGAATTTAGTAGGAATTCGTCGTCGTTTTGATAAGGATGAAGTAGATAGGCTTAGTAAAGCTTTTAAATTCTTGTTTAGACAGGGGGATTTAAAAGAAAATGCTCAAAAATTATTAGAAAATAATGAAAGTGAAAATGTTAATAAAATGTGTAAATTTATATTAGAAACAAAACGCGGAATCCCTGTATATAGAGGTAAAAATAATGCCTAGAAAATGTAGTTTTTGCAATGAAGTGGAGAATCCACAAAGAAGAATTTTAGCAAATGAAAATGATGATGCTTTTATTTGTGAATATTGTGTTGAGGGGGCTTATAGTATTATCTATGGGGAAGAAAAAGAATTTAAAGAGCCAAAACATGAACATGGCGTTGATTTTAAAGATATTACTCCAAAAGAATTAAAAGCTTATTTGGATCGCTATGTCATAGGGCAAGATAGGGCTAAAAAAGTTTTTAGTGTAGGGGTTTATAATCATTATAAAAGACTTTTCAAATCTGAACTTCAAGATGATGATGTGGAGCTTTTTAAATCCAATATCCTTCTTATAGGTCCTACAGGTAGCGGAAAAACCTTACTTGCTCAAACTTTAGCTAAATTTTTGGATGTACCTATAGCCATTTGCGATGCGACTTCTTTAACCGAAGCAGGTTATGTGGGTGAGGATGTAGAAAATATTTTAACCCGTCTTTTGCAAGCTGCTGATGGAGATGTGCAAAGAGCTCAAAAAGGTATAGTTTTTATCGATGAGATTGATAAAATAGCTAGAATGAGTGAAAATCGCTCTATCACTCGTGATGTGAGTGGAGAAGGCGTGCAGCAAGCTTTGCTTAAGATTATAGAAGGAAGCTTGGTTAATATTCCGCCTAAAGGAGGAAGAAAACATCCTAATCAAGATTTTATTCAAATTGATACTTCAAATATTTTATTTGTTTGTGGTGGTGCATTTGATGGCTTAGAAACTATACTTAAGAGAAAATTAGGCGATAAGGTCGTAGGCTTTTTCGATAATGAAAAAGAAAATAGCAAAGCCTTGCTTGAAAAGATAGAGCCTGATGATTTAGTGCATTTTGGCCTTATACCTGAACTTATAGGGCGCTTACATGTTATAACTTCTTTAAACGAGCTTAATGAAGATGATATGGTAAGAATTTTGACCGAGCCAAAAAATGCTATCGTAAAGCAATATCAAAAACTTTTTGCTATTGATGGCGTCAATTTGAAATTTGAAGATGATGCTTTAAGAGAAATTGCAAAATTAGCCTTAGAACGAAAAACGGGCGCTAGAGGACTTAGAAGTATTATAGAAGAAATAATGGTGGATTTGATGTTTGAGTTACCAGAATATAAAAATTATGATATCGTTATCACCAAAGAAGTGGTAAGAGATGGTGCAAAAGCGTTATTAATCAAAAAGAAAATAAGCTAAAAAAGGGATAAAAATGATTTTAGATCAACTTATAGGATTTTTTTCAAGCGATATGGGTATAGACTTAGGAACTGCTAATACTCTTGTTTTGGTAAAAGATAAGGGCATAGTTATCAATGAGCCTTCTGTTGTGGCTGTAGAGAGAGAAAAGTATGGTTCTAGGGCTAAAATTTTAGCTGTAGGAAAAGAAGCTAAAGATATGGTTGGTAAAACCCCAGGAAATATCGAAGCTATTCGCCCGATGAAAGATGGAGTTATTGCTGATTTTGATATGACAGAAAAAATGATTCGTTACTTTATAGAAAAAACTCACCGCAGAAAAAGTTTTTTAAGACCTAGAATCATCATTTCAGTCCCTTATGGCTTAACTCAAGTTGAAAGAAAGGCTGTTAGAGAAAGTGCCTTAAGTGCAGGTGCAAGAGAAGTATTTTTGATAGAAGAACCTATGGCAGCAGCTATTGGGGCAAATTTACCTATACAAGAACCTAAAGGAAATTTAGTTGTAGATATAGGGGGTGGAACAACTGAAATTGGTGTGATTTCACTAGGTGGGCTTGTTATTTCAAAGTCTATTCGTACTGCAGGTGATAAGCTTGATACAAGTATAGTAAATTATGTCAAAGAAAAATACAATCTTATCATTGGCGAAAGAACGGGCGAGGAGATTAAGATCGCTATCGGTTCAGCTATCCAGCTTCCAAAAGAACTTTCTATGGTTGTAAAGGGGCGTGATCAAGTGAGTGGACTTTTAAGTCGTATCGAGCTTACAAGTGAAGATGTTAGAGAGGCGATGAGGGAATATTTAAAAGAAATAGCAGATGCTTTAAAAATGGTACTTGAAATGATGCCACCTGATCTTGCAAGTGATATAGTAGAAAATGGTGTTGTCTTAACAGGTGGTGGAGCATTGATTCGTGGACTTGATAAATATTTAAGTGAAATTGTTCGCTTGCCAGTATATATTGCTGATGAACCACTTTTAGCCGTGGCCAAGGGAACGGGTAAAGCTTTGGAGGAAATTTCACTATTGCAACAATTGACGAATGAAGAATAAGCTTATCTTTGTCCTTGTTTTATTTTTTTTAGTTTTTATATCTTTTTACTATGGGGGCTTGGTAAAAAAAAATGTTCTTTTGGTAAATGATACGGTGTTAGAAAAATTTTATGGAATTAAGGATACTATCACCGAATTTTTTTCCAAGTATTTTGATCAAGTAGATCAAATTGAACAATTAAAAGCAAGAAATCAAGAGCTAGAATACGCAGCTGTATTAACTACAAGCTTTGCAAACCAATTAAATCGTATTTTAGAGGATAAAAATTCAACAAGATACTTACCTCAAGTTTCTTTAGTAAGAGTTATTTCTTATGTAAAATTAAATGATTATAAAAGATTGTGGCTTGATTTTGCCAAAGTATCTCCTAATAAAAATAAAGGTTTGATTCATCAAGGATACACTATAGGCATTGCGATCAATAAAGATGGCAGAGCTATGGCACTTTTACAGGGCGATGAACAATGTGTTTTTTCTGTATATGTAGGTAAAAATAAAATTCCTGGCCTTATCCAAGGCGAAGATGATAAACTTAAGGTTAAATTTATACCCAAATGGGCAAAAATTAATATAGGAGATGAGATTTTAACAAGTGGCCTTGACAATATCTTTTTTTCAGATGTTCCAGTGGGTATTGTAAGTGCAATCAAAGATGAGGATATGTATCAAAGTGTTGAAGTAAAACCTTATGCTAATATCAATATCCCTGCCTATCTTTATATAATCGATAGTTTATAAATCAACACTTAGACTCTTTTTAAATAAATTTCCATATGGGCTTTTTTTATCTAGGATATCACAGCTTTCTTTAATGTCTAAATTGTCTTTTAAACATTGTAATAAAATTTCCATGATAAAACATGCATCTTGAGTTAAAATATGCGCAGGACATTTTTTTGCATGGGTATAATGCTCGTGAATTTTATGAACTAGGGTTGAGTTTTTAATCTCGACTAATAGCATTTCCAAAGGGGCTTTAAAAAACATTGTATTTTCTTTAGCATTGATAGAAAGATAAAACACATCAAGCCCATAAATTTTTTTATCATAAGAATCAAAGAAATATAAAGATTTGTTAAGATTATCTTTAAAGGTATTAATCATGAGTTCTAAAATTTGAATTTTTTGTTCTTTTGTATAAAAATTTCCTATAGGCGAAAAACAAAATTCAAGTAAAGACTTGATAGAATACCACTCGCTTGCATTAAAAGAATGTGCTCTCATTTTTTCACCCCTTTTTATGCGATATATTCTAGCCTCTTCGCTGTCGTTATTTTGATATACTAAAGGCACGATAAAATCCCTATAAGCGGGATTTGGAAAAGCAGGGTGTAATATAAGTGAACCTTCATTTTCATTTTCAAAAATATATTTTAATCCTCCGATGTATCCTTCGTCAATGATGCGAATTTCATTATTTTCTATTTGATTTAAGAGTGTATAAAATTCGTTTTCATTGCTTTCCCATATTTTAAAAGGATAGCGAAAAAATTCACAAATTTTTTCTTTACTTTTGGTATCGAGTTCTTTTACTGTGTCATTTTCTATAAATTTAGCAAGTGTTCTACGATCTTTGCCCAAAATTGTTGCAAATTTGCTCAAACTTAAGCCTGATTTTTCCAAAATTACTTGTGTTCTATCTTTAGAATTTAACATTGTCTCACTCTTAAAAATTATTTTTGTTACTTTTTGATACAAACATATTTTTTCATTATTTTTTATATTTTCTAATTATTAAAAATATAGGTAAATATATATACAAAAATTAAAATTTTGTTCAAAAAATATACAAAATTTATTTTTTTAGCTACAAAATCACACAATTAAACCAAAAAATTGGCATTTTATTTTTCAAACAAAAACTCTATAATGCAAATTCAACTTATCAAGAAAGGATGGATTATGGGTATTGTTTATGAGCAGACTTATCGAGAATCTCTTCAAAATCCTGAAGCATTTTGGGCTGAAGCAGCTAAAAAAGTGCATTGGTATAATGAATGGGATAGGGTGCTTGATGATAGCGATGGGCATTACAGATGGTTTGTTGGCGGGTGTATGAATACTTGTTATAATGCACTTGATTTACATGTACACAATGGCAGGGGCGATCAATTAGCACTGATTTATGATTCTCCTGTTACGGATACAAAGAAAAAATATACTTATAAGCAACTTCGTGATCGTGTTGCAAAAGTAGCCGGAATTTTAGCAAATAAGGGCGTGGTTAAAGGGGATCGCGTTGTTATTTATATGCCAATGATACCTGAAGCACTTATAGCCATGCTTGCTTGTGCTAGGCTTGGAGCTATTCATAGTGTTGTATTTGGAGGCTTTGTAGCACATGAACTTGCTACGAGGATAGAAGATGCTAAACCTAGAATGATTATTAGTGCAAGTTGCGGGATAGAAGTAAGTAGCATTATCGAGTATAAACCTATTTTAGATGAGGCTATTAAAAAATGTACTCATAAGCCTACGACTTGTTTGATTTGGCAACGCCCACAATATAGAGCAAATATGCTTCCTTGGAGGGATATTGATTGGGAGCTTGAAGAGGAAAAAACTCGCGGGGTAGATCCTGTACCTGTTTTAGCTACTGATCCGCTTTATATACTTTATACTTCAGGCACCACAGGTTCTCCAAAAGGAGTAATCCGCTCTAATGGAGGTCATTCTGTGGCTATGAAATGGTCGATGGATAATATTTATAATGCTAAAGCAGGAGATGTCTTTTTTACCGCTTCTGATGTAGGTTGGGTTGTGGGACATTCTTATATAGTTTATGCACCTTTGATGAATGGATGTACAACTATAGTTTATGAGGGAAAACCTGTAAGAACACCTAATCCTTCAGTATTTTGGAGAATTATTGAAGAATATAAAGTGAATGTGCTTTTTTCAGCTCCAACTGCTTTTAGGGCGATTAAAAAAGAAGATCCTAAAGGAGAATGGATTAAAAAATTTAATCTTGATAGCTTAAGATCTATTTTTGTAGCAGGTGAAAGATGCGATAGCGATACGCTTAAATGGATAGAAAAGCTTACAAAAAAACCTGTGATTGATAATTGGTGGCAAACTGAAACAGGTTGGGCGATCGCAGCTAATCCTTTGAGCTTGGAAGCGCAAGTTGTTAAAGCAGGAAGTCCTACAAAACCTATGCCAGGATTTAATCTTAAGGTTTTAGATGAAAAAGGTCAAGAGCTTGGAGCAGGAAAAAAAGGAATTTTGTGCCTAAAACTTCCTTTACCTCCAGCTTGTTTAATGGGAATTTGGGAGAATGATGAAAGATATCGTAGGGGATATTTAGATCAATTTCCAGGCTATTATCTAACAGGAGACACAGGCTATATCGACAAAGATGGCTATGTGTATGTTTTAGGAAGAATGGATGGAATCATCAATGTTGCAGGCCATAGACTTTCAACTGGAGAAATGGAAGAGATTATAGCAAAACATCCTGATGTTGCAGAATGTGCGGTTATAGGTGTAAATGATGAGCTTAAAGGTGAAATACCTATGGGCTTTATCGTTTTAAAAGAGGGTATAGAGCGAGATCATAGGGGTATAGTTGAAGGAGTTGTAGCTTTGGTGCGTCAAGAAATTGGAGCCGTAGCTTCGTTTAAAATTGCCACAGTTGTTAGTGCTTTACCTAAGACAAGAAGTGGAAAAATTTTGCGTAAAAATTTAAGAGAAATGGCTGATGGTTCAACCTTAAATGTTCCAGCTACTATAGAGGATAGTAATGTTTTAAAAGCTTGCGAAAAAGCTATTAATGCTTTAGGATACCCAAAAAATAAAGGAGAAAAATAATGAGTGCAGGAAAAAAATTTAAAGAATTAGTAAAGACAAGCAAACCTTTGACCATAGTAGGAGCTGTCAATGCTTATAGTGCTTTACAAGCTACTAAAATAGGACACAAAGCTTTATATCTTTCGGGAAGTGGCGTGGCAAGCGCGAGTTATGGCTTGCCTGATTTGGGGATTATCGCACTTGAAGAAGTATGCATTGATGTAAGACGCATTTGCTCTAGAGTGGATACGCCTTTATTAGTTGATGCAGATACGGGTTTTGGAGGCGCTTTTAATATTGCAAGAACGATAAAAGAATTGATTCGTGCGGGTGCAGCAGCAACTCATATTGAAGATCAAGTGGCTCAAAAAAGGTGCGGACATCGTCCTAATAAGGAATTAGTAAGCACTGAAGAGATGTGTGATCGTATTAAAGCAGCAGTAGATGCAAAAATCGATCCTGATTTTGTGATTATGGCAAGAACAGATGCGCATGCAATCGAGGGTCAACAAAAAGCCATTGAAAGGGCATTGGCATATGTTGAGGCTGGAGCTGAAATGGTTTTTGCTGAAGCTATTACAAGTTTAGAAGAATATGAAGAATTTGTTAAAAATGTAAAAGTTCCAATTCTTGCAAATATCACAGAATTTGGAAAAACTCCTTATTTTACTAAAGAAGAATTAAATAGAGCAGGAGTATCTATGGTGCTTTATCCTTTAAGTGCAAATCGTGCGATGAATAAAGCTGCAGTTCAAGTTTATGAAAGCATATTGAAAAACGGACATCAAAAAGATGTGCTTGAAATTATGCAAACTAGAGAAGAGCTTTATGAAATGTTAGATTATTATTCTTATGAGCAAAAATTAGACGAATTATTTAAAAGAGGTGCAAAATGAGTATAAGTGAAGCAGCTAAAAAAACGGGTGGATTAGCAGGAGTTATCGCAGGACAAAGTGCAATTTGTACTTGCGGGCTTGGAAACGGACTAAATTATTATGGTTATAGCATAGAAGAATTAGCACAAAATGCAGAATTTGAAGAAATAGCTTATTTGCTCCAATTTGGGGAATTGCCAAACGCAAAAGAATTAGAAAATTATAAAACAAAAATTATCGCTCAAAGAGCTTTGAGTGAGAATTTAAAAAGCGTTTTAAGGGCTATACCTAAGGAAGTTCATCCTATGAATTTGATGCAAGCAGCTGTTGCAGCACTAGGAGCTTTAGAAGGCGAAAATGAGGATTTTAGTGATCAAGATGAAAAAATCATCAGACTTTTAGGAATTTTGCCGAGTGTACTTTGTTACTGGCATCATTATGTGAATTTTGGTAAAGAAATTGATTTTGATTCCAATCAAACAAATATAGCGGGATATTTTTTGGAAAAATTAAAACTTGAAGCTCCAAAAGAAGATTTTATCAAGGCTATGCAATGCTCATTAATCCTTTATGCAGAGCATGAATTTAATGCTTCAACCTTTACAGCTAGAATTTGTGCTTCAACAAAAAGTGATATTTTTAGCGCAGTTGCTGCGGCTATTGGAGCTTTAAGAGGGCCTTTGCATGGAGGAGCAAATGAAGCAGCGATGCACTTAATAGAAAGTTTTAAAAGTGTTGAGGATGCCATTGAGGGTGTGAATAAAAAATTAGAAAATAAAGAGCTTTTAATGGGTTTTGGTCACCGTGTTTATGGGCTTGGAGGCGATCCTAGAAATGCGCTTATTAAGGTTTGGAGTAAGCATTTAGGAGGTGATGATTTACTTTTTAAAATCAGTGAAGCCATAGAAGCTTTGATGAAAGAAAAACGCCCAAGTTTGCCACCTAATGCAGATTTTTATAGTGCATCAGCTTATCATTTTATGGGAATTCCAACTGAGTATTTTACGCCGATTTTTTTATGAGTCGCGTAAGTGGTTGGTGTGCGCATATCAAAGAGCAAAGAGCAAACAATAAACTTATACGCCCAAGTAGTGAATACATAGGCGTTGAACCAAGAAAATTTGCAAAAATTCAAGACAGATAAGGAGAAAAAATGAGTGATATGGGAATTTTAGAGGCAAAACGCCCTGAATTTGATGAACTTTTAACAAAAATTGCAAAATACGCTGATGAATTTGAAATCACAAGTGATTTGGCTTTAGAAACGGCTAGATATTGTTTGATGGATACTATAGGTTGTGGGCTTTTAGCGCTTAAATATCCTGCTTGCACCAAGCTCTTAGGGCCAAGTGTTGAAGGAGCCGAATTTAGACCTTTGGGTGCAAAAGTGTTTGGAACATCTTATCAATTAGAGCCGATTCGTGCGGCATTTAATGTGGGTGCTATGGTAAGATGGCTTGATTTTAATGATACATGGCTTGCGGCTGAATGGGGGCATCCAAGCGATAATTTAGGCGCGATTTGGGCAGTGGCTGATTATGCAAGTCGTAAAAATATCAGCGAAGGAAAAGAGCCTTTAAAAGTAAAATGTGTCCTAAAAGCCATGATTAAAGCTCATGAAATTCAAGGAGTTTTGGCGCTTGAAAACTGTTTTAATAAAGTAGGAATGGATCATGTTTTACTTGTAAGAATAGCGAGTACTGCAGTAGCTGCAAAGCTTTTGGGTTGTGATTTTGAAGAAATTCGCAATGCTATTTCTCATGCCTTTATCGATGGTGGAGCTTTAAGAACTTATCGCCATGCACCAAATACAGGCAGTAGAAAAAGCTGGGCAGCAGGTGATGCTTCAAGTAGAGGTGTGGATCTTGCTTTAAAAGCTAAAACAGGAGAGATGGGTTATCCTTCGGCTTTAAGCGCTAAATTTTGGGGTTATGAAGATGTGAAAATGAAAGGACAAAAACTTACCATTCCTCAAGAATTTGGTTCTTATGTAATGGAAAATGTTTTGTTTAAAATTTCTTTCCCAGCTGAATTTCATGCACAAACTGCAGTAGAAGCAGCTTTAGCTTTACATGATGAGGTAAAAGATCGTTTGGATCAAATAGAAAAAATCATCATCACAACTCAAGAATCAGGACATCGCATTATCAATAAAGTAGGCGAACTTGCAAACCCTGCTGATAGGGATCATTGTATCCAATATATGGTTGCTGTGCCACTTATATTTGGGCGTTTGAATGCAGACGATTATGAAGATAGTGTTGCAAGCGATGAAAGAATTGATGCTTTAAGGGCTAAAATGCAAGTAGAAGCGGATGATCGCTATACAAAAGAGTATTTAGAAAGCGATAAAAGAAGCATAGCTAATGCCGTGCAAGTTTTCTTTAAAGATGGCACAAGTACAAAAAAAGTCGAAGTTGAGTATCCTATAGGACACAAAAGACGCAGAAGCGAAGGAATTCCTCTTTTAATCGCCAAATTTAAAGCCAATCTTGCTACGCGTTTAAGTCCAAAACAATGCGAAAAAATCATGAAAATTTGCGAAGATCAAAAGAGCTTAGAACAAATGAATTTTAACGAATTCAGCGATCTTTTTTGGCTGGGTTAAAAATAAAAAAACAAGACTGTTTCAGTCTTGTTTAATTTAAAACAAAATACAATTAAAACAATGAATAATTTTTAGGATTAAAAATGCTATTTGAAAATACTATTTTAAAAGAACTTAAAGTACTTTATAAACTTGATAACTATCATGGAATTTTTGCTGTATTATGGGATTATTTACAAATTACTTTGATAATAGTCATTTCTTGTTTTATGCAAAACATTTTTATGTATTTATTTGCAGTTTTATTTATTGGCACGAGACAAAGGGCTTTAGCGACTATTTTACATGAGTCAGCCCATAGAATATTGGCAAAAAATAGAAAATTAAATGATTTTTTAGGTAAATATCCAAGCGGATATCTTATTTTTCAAACTTTTAAAAAATACAGACAAAGCCATGTTATTAAACATCATGGTTTTTTAGGAATTGAAAATAAAGATCCTGATTATGATTTTTATATACAATCAAAGCTTTTCGCTTCTTATTCTTTAAAAGAATTTATTTTTAGGCACCTTATCTTACCCTTGTTTTTGAGTAAGACTTTTGATTTTATTTCTTATCTTATAAAAAATAGCTTGGGTGATTTTAAGGATAAAGAAATTAAATATCTTATTTTATTTTGGATTGTTATTTTTGGTATTTGTTTTTATGTTAATGTTCTTGATATTTTATTAATGTATTGGTTTGTGCCTTTACTTACAAGTTTTCCTATGGTAGGACATTTTATAGAGATGGCAGAACACTTTCCTATTATAAAAAATAAAAGAGAAATAGAAAAATCTTGGAATAGATTTGGCAATAAAATTGAATTATTTTTTACTGGCTTACATAAAGAAAATTATCATTTAATCCACCATTTGTTTGCAAATATTCCTTTTTGGAATTTAGATAAAGCTCATAATATTTTATGTAAAAATGAAGAATACAGACTTTTAAACTCTAATATGGGAGGTATTTTTAGCTCTTCAAATCAAGCTTCCTCTCTATGGAAAAAAATAATTAAAAAGGAGCTTAAAATATGCTAAAAAATCCTAAGTTTCAAGCTTTCTTTTTCGCTTTTTTAGCTGCAATATTTAACGCTTTTGTTGGAATTTTTAGTGTTTTTCTTTTTAAAAAAGGTTTTATGAGTTCAGAAGTAGCTTTTTATAAGTGCTTTGTGGCTAGTGTGATTTTGTTTGTGATGTTAATTTATATGAGAAAATTGACCACTTTGTTGGCTTTTATCAAGCAGAAAATTTTCACACTTTTGCTTCTTGCTTTTTTTGGATTTTTTATGCTTTATCATTTTGAGAGTGCTGCTTACACGAGTATGAGTGTGGCTAATGTAGTTTTTGTGCTTTTTGGTGTGGGGATGATTATCACTTTTATTTGTGAAGCATTGGATGTTAAACGCTTTTTTCATTTAAATGAGCTTTTGGCTATGGTTTTTGCGCTTTTGGGACTTTGGATGATTTTTTTGGCTGAAGGTGGGACTTTGGAAAATTTTACTCATTTAAAAGGCCTTGTAAATGCTATTTTAGCAGGGATTGGCTATGCTTTATTTTTATTTTTTACTAGAAAATTAAAACTGGGTTTTGGGTTAGTTCCTCTTTGTGCTTTGCTTTTTATAGGAAGCTTGTATTTGAGTATTCCTTTATTTGGAGCAAATTTAAATCTTAATTTTTCTTTAGAAAGTCTTATTTTGCTTTTAGCTTTGGCGTTTTTGCCTACTATAGGGGGATTTTACTGCACTACTAGAGCCTTAAGTCTTGCAAAGTCAAATTCAGTCCAGCTTATAGAACTTAGTGAGCCTTTGTTTGCTATGCTTTTTGGGTCTTTGTTTTTGGCTCAAAGTATTTCGTTTTTGCAAATTTTAGGTGGAGTTTTTATACTTTTTGCTATTTTTGTTCATGAATTTAAATTAAAATTGTAAAAAGCAGTTTTTCAGAAATTTTTTTCAATTGGATTTTTAAAATTTCTTTAGAAAGAGCAGATGCTTTATGGCAAGCAAAAGATTGTTTATTGCTTGAGTTTTGACATTGATTTTGACTATTTTTTTGTGTGATTTTAATAAGATATAATTGCATAGCTTGATCTTTGGAATTTTTATCAACTGCCATATTACAATCAGTATAATATCCGGCCTGACAAGATTTATAAAAAAGTTTTTGGGCTAAAATATCATTTTGATTAAATAATTCAACCCAGCCTTGCGCAAAGCACAACTTTGTATCTTTTTCACAAGCTTTAGAGCTTAATTCTTTAGCTTTGATTAAGTCTTTTTCTACCCCTTGTCCGCCATGCATACATATAAGAAAGTCCTGTACAAATAGCATCATGCCCTTGCTCGCAGCTTTTTTTGGCTAGTATAATTGCTGATTTTATATCTTTTTTACTAAGCGTAGCGATATGTTCTAATAAAGCAAAACTTGAGTTTTGATCTAAAAAATATTTTAAATTGCTTTGATAAGTTTCTTCATCTAGCTTTTTCAGTAATTTAAATTTTATATTGTTGATTCTCACACAAGAGTCCAATCTCCCAAGTTTACAAGCTTTTTGGAAAAGCAATAAAGCTTTGTTTAAATCCAAAGGAAGTCTCGTGTTTGCTGCAAATTCTCTTCCTAAATAAGCACATGCGGTGGCATTATTTTCTAAGTATTGTTTTTGAAAAAGACTTAAATTACTCTCGAAAAAAATATTCCCCCTTTGGAGTAAGAGCAAATTTTTCCTTTAAGGGCTGATTTAAAATTTCTTTTAAACTCTCGTCCAAGAATTGATTAATGCCTAAATTTTCTTTTATATTTTGGGGTAAATTATTTGCTAAAACGGAAAATTGACAAAAAAATATTAAAAAAACTGAAATTTTAATTTTTTTCATGAGTATTTCTTTCTTGCCTATTTTTTTAAAATTATAACAGAATTTCAAAGTTTGTAAAACTAAAATTTGTTATAATCAGCCCAAATTTATGCTCTTAGGAAAATTCATGCCAAAACGAACAGATATTAAAAATATTTTACTTATAGGAAGTGGTCCTATCGTTATAGGTCAAGCTTGTGAATTTGATTATTCAGGAACTCAAGCAGCAAAAACTTTAAAAGAACAAGGGTATCACGTAGTTTTAATCAATTCTAACCCAGCGACTATTATGACTGATCCTGAATTTGCTGATGCTACTTATATAGAGCCTGTAACCAAGGAAAGTATTTTAAGTATTATTAAAAAAGAGAAAATCGATGCCATTTTGCCAACCATGGGTGGACAAGTGGCTCTAAATGTAGCTATGGAAGTTTATGAAAGCGGACTTTTAGGTGATGTGAAGTTTTTGGGTGCAAACCCTGAAGCGATTAAAAAAGGCGAAGATCGTCAAGTTTTTAAAGAATGTATGAAAAAAATCGGCATGGATTTACCAAAATCTATGTATGCGTATAATTATGATGAAGCTTTAAAAGCTGTAGATGAAATCGGCTTTCCTTTGATGATCCGTGCTTCTTATACCTTAGGTGGTGCGGGAAGCGGTGTGGTTTATAATATGGATGAATTTAAAGAACTCGCTAATGCTGCCTTAGCACTTTCGCCAATCCATGAAATTCTTATCGAAGAAAGTTTGCTTGGATGGAAAGAGTATGAAATGGAGGTTATCCGCGATAAAAATGATAATTGCATTATCGTGTGTAGTATAGAAAACCTCGATCCTATGGGAGTGCATACAGGAGATAGTATCACGGTTGCACCTGCTCTTACTTTAACTGATAAAGAATACCAAGTTATGCGTAATGCCTCTTTTGCCATTTTGCGTGAAATAGGCGTGGATACGGGCGGATCAAATGTGCAATTTGCTGTCAATCCAACAAATGGTAGAATGATAGTTATTGAAATGAACCCAAGGGTTTCAAGATCAAGCGCTCTAGCTTCTAAAGCAACGGGTTATCCTATAGCAAAGGTTGCAACACTTTTGGCGATTGGATTTAGCTTGGATGAGATAAAAAATGATATTACCGGCACTCCTGCTAGTTTTGAACCTGTGATTGATTATATTGTTACAAAAATTCCTCGTTTTACTTTTGAGAAATTCCCAGGAGCCAATACAACTTTAGGCACAGCGATGAAAAGCGTGGGTGAGGTAATGGCGATTGGCCGAACTTTTAAAGAAAGTATACAAAAAGCACTTTGTTCTTTGGAAAGAAATTTAAGTGGTTTTGATAGAGTGAAATTTGAAGATAAAAACGATCTTATCTTTAAAATTCGCAACGCTAATGAAAAGCGTTTGCTTTATGTAGCGCAAGCTTTTAGAGAGGGTTTTGATGTAAAAGAGCTTTATGAGCTTTGTAAAATCGATCCTTGGTTTTTATCCCAAATTAAAGAAATTGTAGATTTTGAAGAGCAAATTGATATGGATATCTTGCATAACAAAACCCTTTTAAGAAAAGCAAAAACTATGGGTTTTTCAGACAAGATGATCGCCTTGCTTGTGAATCTAAAAGATAATTTAGAATTAAGTCAAAATGATATCTATTATGCAAGAATGAAGCAAAAAATCATAGCAGAATTTAGCGAAGTAGATACTTGTGCAGGGGAATTTGAAGCTTTAACTCCTTATCTTTATTCTAGTATCAATGTAAGCGAACTTACCCAAAGTAAAAATGAAGCAAGAGATAAAAAAGAAAAAAAAGTGATGATTATAGGTGGTGGGCCAAATCGTATAGGACAAGGTATAGAATTTGACTATGCTTGTGTGCATGCTTCTTTTGCATTAAAGGATTTGGGCGTAAAAACTATTATGCATAATTGCAATCCAGAAACCGTTTCTACAGATTATGATACGAGTGATATTTTGTATTTTGAACCTATTGATTTTGAGCATTTGCGTGGTGTGATTGAGCGCGAAAAACCAGATGGGGTTATAGTACATTTTGGTGGTCAAACTCCTCTTAAATTTGCTAAACGCTTGAGTGCTTTTGGAGCTAAAATCATAGGCACAAGCGCAAGAGTGATCGATATGGCAGAAGATAGAAAGAAATTTGCTGAATTTATTACAAAACTTGGTATCAATCAACCTAAAAATTCTACCGCTACAAGCGTAGAAGAAGCGGTTTTAAAAGCGAGCGAGATAGGTTATCCTGTGCTTGTAAGACCAAGTTATGTTTTAGGCGGAAGAGCTATGCGCGTGGTTAATGATGAGAGTGAACTTAGACTTTATATGCAAGAAGCTGTGGATGTAAGCGATAAAAGTCCTGTTTTGATCGATCAGTATTTAGATAATGCGACTGAAATCGATGTTGATGCTATCAGTGATGGTAAAGATGTTTATGTAGCAGGAATTATGGAGCATATTGAAGAAGCAGGAATTCATTCAGGTGATAGCGCATGTTCTTTGCCACCTTGCAATATTGATGAAAAAATGCAAGAACAAATCGTACAAAAAACTGCAGATATTGCTTTAAATTTAGGTGTTGTAGGACTTTTAAATATACAATTTGCAATTTACAATAACGAACTTTATATGATAGAAGTAAATCCTAGAGCAAGTCGTACCGTACCTTTTGTAAGTAAAGCTACAGGTATACCTTTGGCAAAAGTTGCAACACGCGTAATGTGGCAGGGGAATTTAAAAGAAGCTTTAAAATTTTATGATGCTTTTGGTGTGGTGAATTTTGACAATGCGATTTTGCGTCCTAAGCTTTCAAAATATATCAGCGTAAAAGAAGCGGTATTTCCTTTTGCTAAGCTTAGTGGAAGTGATTTAGAGCTAGGACCTGAGATGAGATCAACAGGTGAGGTTATGGGCATAAGTAAGGATTTTGCTAATTCTTACGCGAAAAGTCAAATTTCATCTTTTAATCATTTGCCAGAAAGTGGAGTGGTTTTCATTTCTTTAAAAGAAAAAGATAAAAAGTATGCTAAAAAACTTGCGAGTGAATACTCTAAATTAGGTTTTAAACTAATGGCTACAAGTGGAACTTGTAAAGAAATTGTAGAAAATGGTTTTGAGTGTGAGCTTGTACATAAAATTTCAGAAGGGCGTCCAAATGTGGAAGACAAGCTGAAAAATGGAGAAATTCAGCTAGTGATAAATACAAGTGATAGTCATACTTTTGCAGGGGATACGAAAAAAATTCGTGAAAATATTATCCGTTTTAAAATCCCTTATTTTACAAATTTGCGTTCAGCTCTTGCGGGTGCAAAATCGATTAAAGCGATACAAAATCAAAGTTATTTAGAAGTTAAAAGCCTGCAGGAGTATTTAAAAGCTTGATTTATCTAGCGCAAACAGATACTACAGCAGGATTTTTAAGTAAAAATTTAGAAGAAATCAATGCTTTAAAAGGCAGGGCTAAAGATCAGCCCTGCTTGATCACTTCTGCAAAATTTGACGAGTTAAAAAAAATCGTAAGAGTTCCAAATCAATTTAAAAATTGGGTGCGTCGTGCCAAAAAAACAACTTTTATTTATCCAAACAATCAAGCAGTAAGAATTGTCAAAGATTGCAAACACGCACAATTCTTAGAAAAAATGGGTTGTTTTTATTCAAGTTCTGCAAACAAGCACGGACAAAAATTTGATGAGCTTTGGGCTAGAAGTGTCGCAGATGTTGTGGTTGATGAGATATTTTTTGAAAATATCTCATCAAAAATAATAAAACTTCATCGCAAGAAGTTTAAAAAAATTCGCTAGTTTAGCGCTTGTAAAATTTCTTCAAAAGCTATGCAAAATTGCTCTAAACCATCTTTTAGTAATTCATCACAAGCTTTTTCTCTTTCATTTTGTGAAATGATAGCATTAAGTTGTGTGTAAATTTCAAAATTCATTAAAGGTTTTTTAAATTCAATTTCGGTTTTAAATGCATTGATAGCATCTAGTGGGGCAGTATTTATACTATTTTTAAAAAGAAGTTCTTTGATATAATAATCTTTTGGTAAATCATCGCCTTTTACACCCGTGCTTGCAAATAAGGCTCGGATATTGGGTTCGTTTTTGGAGATGATATTATTATAGGCTAAATTTGCATTTAAAATTCCTATACGATTTTGTTCTTTTGCTTTAGAATTTAAAAGTCTATCAAAACGACTTACAAAGATGCTTATAACAGCTTGCGGAGTTCTTAAGTGAGTATTTTTTCCTTGCAAGGCTATATTGTTTTTTCTAAATTCAATCAAACCTGCATTTAAAGCTTCAAAGCATTTTTGGCTTTGCTCTAAAGAAAAAATTAAAGTAGCATTTACGCTGATGCCATTTTTCATCAATTCATACATTACTTCATAAGAAGCATTGGTTGCTGGAACTTTAATCATCACATTGTCTTTACCAATGGCACTATAAAGTTTTTTTGCTTCGCCCAAACTTAAGCTTGTATTATCATAAAATCTCGGATCGATTTCAAGACTTATAAAACCATCATTTCCCGTGTGATATAAAGGAGCAAGCTTGTCTGCTGCTTTTTGTATGTCAGCAATAGCAAGTTCTTCATAAATTTCTTTTGCCTTTTTTCCTTTTAATTTGGCTATTTTTTCTTTGTAGATAGGCGAATTTAAAATAGCATTTTTAAAAATAGCGGGATTTGAAGTTGCTCCATTGACACCGCGAGATA
Source organism: Campylobacter sp. 110 (assembly GCF_002383965.1). Lineage (NCBI taxonomy): Bacteria > Pseudomonadati > Campylobacterota > Epsilonproteobacteria > Campylobacterales > Campylobacteraceae > Campylobacter > Campylobacter sp. 110. The sequence goes on from NZ_NXBD01000052.1 coordinate 24,978, forward strand.
GCAAATTCAAAAAATCATTATCTAAAAAACTATTTTCTATAAAATCACACCAAAGAGAAAATTTTTTCATCTTATATTACCTTTATTATTTCTTTCAAGTCTTTATTGTCTACGCAAATATCTGCTTTTGATCGCAAAATTTCTTTAGCACAAAATGCGACTTTTAAACCGCTTTCATTAAACATAGCGATATCGTTTGCTCCATCGCCCACACACATGACTTCATGAGTTTGCAAATTTAAAAAGTTCTTGAGGTGTTGCAGCATTAAACCCTTTGAATTTGAAAACATCATTTCTCCGCCCACTAGTCCTGATAAAGTATTATTTTTATGATGTAGATAATTTGCAAAGCCTAAATTTACTTTTAGTTTTTTCATAGCAGGATCAATACCTTCATGAAAACCCCCACTAAAAATAACAACAAAAATATTTTTAGAATTTAAAAATTCAATAAGCTCATAAGCTCCATTCATCAATGGAAGATCTTGTCCTATTTTAAGAACAAGATCATAAGGCATTCCCTTTAGAAAACTGACACGCTCTTGCAGACTTTCAAAAAAATCAAGTTCACCCGCCATAGCGCGATGAGTGATATCCACCACTTCTTTTTCTTTGCCGTAAGCCTTAGCTAATATATCAATAGTTTCACCATCCATTAAAGTAGCATCAAAGTCAAAAACACAAAGTTTAATCATTAAAATTCGCGCTTAAGCAAAGCTTCTACTTTGAGTATAGTTAAGATATTTTCATCTCTTTTTCCTATACCATAAATCATACCTTTGTCTTTAACTAAAGTTTCAGGTGGTGGATCGATTCTGTTTCTGTGAATTTTAATTGCTTCAGTTAATCTATCTATAACAAAACCAGCATTTCCTCCAACTCCAGTTCCATTTGTCTCACCTCTTAAAACAATATATCTTGTTTGAGGTGTCATTTTAGAACTTCCTAAATGAAAGCGTTGAGCTAGATCAATGAGCGGCATAACATTACCACGCATATTAAAAACCCCTAGAACATAATCAGGTACACTAGGAACTCTAGTATATTCTATAGGTTTGATGATTTCTTGTATATTAAGAATTGGAATCGCATATTCCTCATCTCCAACTACAAAGCCAACAAGTTGGATGATATCATCTTCTCTTTGATCGACATCAGGACCAGCCATCTGAGTTTGCTGTTTTTGCAAAATTTGCTCTAATTTTTCATTACTCATATTCTTATCCTAGTTTCAAATTTTTTCTAACCACATTTTCCAAATATTCTGGAGAATAAGGTTTGGTAATGTATTCCGTCATACCTACTTCAACACCTCTTAGACGATCAGTTTTGCTTGTTCTTGAAGTAACTGCAATGAGCGGTAAATTGCGATATTTAGAATATTTTCTAATTTCACCCGCTAAGGTATAACCATCCATTCTTGGCATCTCGATATCAATTAATATCGCATCAATATCATGATCGCCCGATTTTATAATATTTAATGCTTCAACGCCATTGGTAGCTTCAATAAGACTAACTCCTAGCGGTTCTAAAGCTTTTTGCATTAAAGTTCTATCCATTTTAGAATCATCAACGATTAAGACCTTGTAATCACTTGGTTTTTCTTTTGGTTTTTTAGCACTTGATTCAATCTGAGCTTTGATGTCAACTTTTATTTCTTTTGCCATATCCATCATAGCGCCTACATCTATGATAAGTGTTACTCTACCGTCACCACGGATAGTAGCACCTGCTATACCTTGGATATTTTGCAAATAATCACCCATAGATTTAATAACAATTTCTTCTTGTCCTATAAGAGTATCAACAATAATACCCAGTTTACTTTCTGCTACACCAATAACTACAACATAGGTTTGATCTCCACTTTCAAGCACTTGTTTAACTCCAAAGACATCAGAAAGTCTTACAAGAGAAAGTACTTCATCTCTAAGGCGCAATACATTTTTGCCTTCAATAGTGTAAATATCGTCAATTGGTACCCTAACTGTTTCAAGAACGCTTGCAAGAGGAATTGCATAGTATTCTTCTTGAGTTCCAACAAGTAAAGATTGGATAATAGCCAAGGTAAGAGGAATTTTAAGCTTAAAGGAGCTTCCTTTGCCTAATTCGCTATCGATTTCAATCACGCCATTGAGTTTTTCAATATTGGTTTTAACAACATCCATTCCAACGCCACGACCTGAAACATTCGTAACTTTTGTCGCAGTTGAAAAACCTGGTTTGAAAATCAAAGCAAAAGCTTCTTTATCTGTCATTTGATCCGCTTCTCTTTCGGTAATCAAATTCTTTTCTATAGCTTTAGCTTTTAGGCCATTTGCATCAAGTCCCTTACCATCATCGGTAATTTCTACAACTATATGGTTTCCTTCATTGTAAGCTTTAAGTTGCACGATACCTTTTTCAGGCTTTCCACTAGCAGCACGCGTTGCTGGATCCTCAACACCATGATCACATGAATTTCTAATCATATGCATGATAGGATCGCCAATTTCCTCTACGATAGATTTATCAAGTTCAGTTTCTTCACCTGTAATTTCAAGTTCTATTTGCTTTCCTAATTCACGACTTAAATCACGAACAACTCTTGGGAATTTATTGAAAACTTTTGCTATAGGTTGCATTCTGGTTTTCATCACAGCAAGCTGAACATCAGTTGTAATAATACTTAATTGACTTACAACCTGATTAAGTTCTTCAAGGAATTTTTCTCCTTCATAACGCTCTTCAACATCATCGTAAATTTTAAGCAAACGGTTTTTGCCTAAAACAAGCTCCCCAATTAGATTCATTAAGTGATCTAATCTTTTTACCTCCACGCGTATGGTTTGATCCATACTGCTAGCATTACTACCTGAAGCAGGAACTTTTTTCTCTCCACTTTCCGTAGGTTTATTTGCTGTATTGTTAGTTGGTTTAGGTGCCGCATTTGTTGTTTGTTTCTTTTGTGCGCGACGAGCTTGATCTTCAGCTTTTCTAACTTTTAAAAGTCTTTCTATTTCAGCTTCAACTTCAGAATCGCTTAATTGATTAACATCTACTTCAGGTTCTGGAGTAGCTATTTTTTGTTTTGGTGCTTCTAGTTCTGCTTGTGGAGTAGATTTTTCATTTGAATCTGTTGCCACAACAGGAGACTCTCCCTCTGAAATAGCTGTTAATCTTGCGCAAATTGGTTCTATATCCATACCAATAGCAGTATCGTTGCCATTATCACGAATGGAATTAAGTAAAGTTTTCATTCTATCAATAGACTCTAAAACCACATCCGTGATATCTGGAGTTATTTTTAACTCGCCATGTCTTGCTTTGTTTAAAACATCCTCCATGTGGTGAGTTAACTTTGTTAAAATATCAAAATTTAAGAAGCTTGATGATCCTTTAACCGTATGTGCAACACGGAAAATTCTATTTAATAATTCTAAATCTTCTGGATTTGATTCAAGCTCTACTAAATCATGGTCGATTTGCTCAACAAGCTCAAAAGCTTCAACCAAAAAGTCTTCAAGTATTTCTTGCATATCTTCCATATTTTACCCCTGTTCTTGAGATTGATGTTTTTTAATAACCTTTGCAATTTCATTGAAGAAATCGCTAGCGTTAAATTTGACAAGATAGCCTTCTCCACCAGCTTCTTGAACACCTTTCTCATTCATAAATTCATTTGATAAAGATGAGTTAAAGACTATAGGAATATCTTTAAATCTTGGATCTTCTTTAATGCGTGCAGCAAAGTGGAAACCATCCATTTGTGGCATTTCGACATCGCTTACTATAATTTTTAAAGTATCGTTTAAACTTTCACCATAAACTTGGCTTAATTCTTCTAATTTGTTTATGCCTTCTACGCCGTCCTTAGCTTCAACAACTTGGAAGCCCATTTGTTGCATCATTTCTTTAACGCGTTTTCTAGCTGTCATACTATCATCTAAAATAAGTGCTGATCCGCTGAATTTTTCAATTTTACTAAAATCTATATCGGTTTTAGGAGAGTAAATTCCTAAATCTTCAACAACACTTTCCAAATCAAGTATTAAAAGAACTTCATCATTTTCTATACGAGTGACACCTGTAATTTTTCCTTTATCTAAGGCACCTGAACCTGTAGAGAAAGTAGCTGGTTCTATATCTTTCCAATTGATACGGCGAATTCTTTTAGCTTCATGCACTATAAAGCCTATAAGAATATTACTAAATTCAGTGATAATAACTCTAGGTTTTAGCATAGTGCTTTCTGGCTCGGTGATTTGCATCCATTTAGCAAGATTTACTACCGGTATAACTACGCCTCGAAGATCGAAAATTCCTTCGATATAATCAGGCACACCAGGAAGTTCTGTGAGGCTTGGAATTTTGATAATTTCTCTAACCTTAGAGACATTTACCCCATAAATTCCCTCATAGACTTTATCGTGTCCTTGCTTAAAGATACGGAAATCGACAAGCTCCATTTCATTTGAACCCGTTTTCACGATATTTTCATCAAACATTTTGACCCCTCAATTTCTGTTCTCGAAATTTGATTTCTTGCTGATATTCTACTACAAAAAAACTTCTCTCATATGCAAAACTAGCTAAGTTAAGATATTTAATGTTTTCTTTGTTGATTTGATGATTTTGATGATAGTGTCCTTCACATACCCAAAATCCTAAATTTTCATATTTTTCATATCTTTTTTTCGCTAAATTTTCAAAATCTTTTATTTGATAAAAAAGGTTTTTTTTGTTTTGATTTTGAAGAATTTTATTTGAGATAGAATTGAAACTTATTTGATTTAAAAAATTTAAAAATACTAGCAAGTAATGATTTCTTAAGCTTTTAAGAGCAAATTGCAAAGGTGGAGATAAAAAAATATCCCCATGAGCTAGAGTGATAAAAGAATTTTTAAAATCAGTATTTTTACCTTTACTTGTATGCAAATTAAGTTTTAAGGGTTGTTCTTGTAGGCTAAAAATTTTAACCCTTTGAAAAAAACGAGCGAGATTAAAATCATGATTTCCTTCAAGATAAATAATTTCCATTTTTAAAGCGAGTTCTTCAAGAAGTTTAATATAGGGTTTCGCAAATTCATGCGTAGCAGAGATTTCACCTATAAGTAAGTCAAAAATATCTCCCATTAAAATGAGTTGAGGTGTGGTAATTTCACTCCTTTTTAAAGCTTGTAAAAATTCCCAAAAGCCTCTTCTTTTATCATTTTCATGAGCATCTGCGATTAAAATCGCTCCATTTTGTAGTAAAATTTTCTATCCTTAAAATTTTAAAGGTTCATAGTTGATAGAGATAATTTCAAATTCGCTTTCTCCTTTTGGTAAACGCACTTTAAATTCATCTCCCTCTTTTTTACCAAGCATAGCCTTTGCAATAGGTGAAGCAATAGAAATATAACCCTTATCCAAATTTCCCTCACAAATACCTACTAGGGTATATTTGCTTTCTTTTTCAGTATCTAAATCCATAATCACCACAGAAGATCCAAATTTAACGCTATCATGTTCATAGCTTGAAGGATCGATGATCTGTGCTCTTGCGATTAAATCACTAAGTTCTGCGATACGACTTTCTATCAAGGCTTGTTTTTCTCTTGCGGCATGGTATTCTGCATTTTCTTTTAAATCCCCATGACTTCTTGCGGTGTCGATTTCTATCACAACAGCAGGGCGTTGGTTATCTTTTAAATCTTTTAATTCAGCGCTTAATTTATCATAGCCAAATTGGCTCATCGGTTCTTTTTGCATTATATATCCTTAATTGTTATTGATTTAATATTTTAGCGAGATTTTTCGCACTTCCAAATTTTAAATATTCTTTTAGAAAATGTACTTTATCAAAAAATGCCTTATAATCATATTTATTATAAGCTTCATGTAAATTTAAAACATTGACTTGTTCTTGTAAAAATTCAGGATTTAAAGCTTCTTTTCCAGCAAAATCACAAAAAATATTTGCAAGCCCAATGTGTTTTAATTTTACAAAAAGTCTTGCGATAAATATATCAATAGTCTTTGCTTTATAAGCAAGCACAAAAGGAGTTCCTACCAAAGCTGCTTCTAGGGTAGCAGTTCCACTACAAATAAAAGCAAAATCAGCTTTTTTAAGCACTTGGGGTGTATTGCTTTGTATTTTAAAATCCTTTATGTCGCCATAAATTTCTAAACTTTTGAGATTGAAAGGTGGTACGCAAAGGATTTTTTCTCCTTTAAATTTGCATGATAATTCTCTAAAAACAGGCATTAAACGCTTGATTTCACTGCGTCTTGAGCCTGGTAAAAACGCTATAGTCTTTTCACTTTCACTTTTGTTAAGTAAAATTTTAATATCGTTTTCATTTTTAAAATCTTTAATTTCATCCAAAAGAGGATGTCCTACATATATACTTTTGCTAAAAAATTGTTCATCAAAAGGCAAGATAGAGGCTAAAACATCAAAATGGCTTTCTATAATAGGAATGCGCCCTTTTTTCCAAGCCCAAACTTGAGGCAAGATATAATAAATTCTTTTTGTTTTTGAATTTGCTTTTTTTAAAGCTTTAGCAAAAGGGATATTAAAAGCGGGAGAGTCGATACATAAAACCGCGTCTATTGTTTGATTTAAAGTCAAATTGACTAATTCTTTAATCGCTTTTTTTGCTTTAAAAATCAAAGGTAAAATTTCTACAAAACCCATGGCGCTAAATTCATGCGAGCTATAAAGTGGCGTAGAATTTAGGGCAAATTCTTTGCATAAATTTTCATCATAAATTCCATAAAGTTTAAATTCGCCAAATTCTTCTTTATAAGCTTTTAAAACTTCTTTTAAATGTAGGTTTGCCGAAGGTTCTAAGGCGCATATTAAAAGATTTTTCATTTTCACTCTCTATACAATTTTTAAAGTAAAATAATATCTAAATTTTTCTTAGCATTTGTTAGTTTTTATTGTTTTGAATTTATATAAATAATAAAAATTATTATTAAATAAAATTTATTTACTGATTTTTGCTATAATGCTTTTCATGGAATTTACATTAGAACAAATTTTAGTAGCGATGGCTTTGACCATCCTTGCCGGACTTTCAACCGCTATTGGTTCTGTGATAGCATTTTTTAGCAGAAATGACAATCTTAGAATTCTTTCTTTTGGCCTTGGTTTTTCTGCTGGAGTGATGATATATATTTCTTTTATGGAAATTTTACCCTCTGCTTTTACAGATTTTAAAAAATATTATCATTCAGGTTATGGAGAGCTTTTAGCACTTTTGTGTTTTTTTGGTGGAATTTTTTTATCGGCTATCATTGATAAATTTATCCCTGAAGATGTCAACCCTCACGATCCTAAAGAAGATCTAAGTGAGCTTAAGATTTGCCCCTTGCCTCAAAAAAATGAAAAAGCACCCGCTTTTCATGCAGGTGAATCTTTAAAAAAGATCAATGTAAAGGCATTGAAAAGAACGGGTATATTTACTGCACTTGCCATAGCGATACATAATTTTCCTGAGGGTTTTGCGACTTTTATCTCAAGCCTTGATAATCTTAGCTTTGGTGTGGCTATCGCTGTGGCTGTAGCTATACACAATATCCCTGAAGGAATGGCAGTTTCTTTACCGATTTATCATGCTACAAAAGATAAGAAAAAAGCCTTTATTTACTCTGCACTTTCGGGTATAGCTGAACCTATGGGAGCGATTGTGGGAGCGTTTTTGATCTTGCCTATCATGAATGAGCTTACTTTAGCCATCACCTTTGCTGTGGTGGCTGGGATTATGGTGTTTATCTCTTTTGATGAGTTATTGCCTGCGGCAAAGACTTATGATAAAGCCCACGATAGCCTTTATGGACTTGTTTTAGGAATGGTTGTAATGGCGGTGAGTTTGATTTTGTTAAATCCTTGAGTTAAATTAAAGATTTATAAAGCATTGTTTTAGCTTTTTTAGTGAGTGGTCAAATTTTTACTAAGATTTTTAAAATTGCTAGAAATAAAAAGTGTATTCTAACATATAAAACTTATTGTAAACCAAGCTGCGAAAGCTTGGTTTTATTAGAAAAGTGTTAGTAAATCGCGCTTGCTTCGACTATAGCAGGGGAGAAAAAGAAAAGTTTGCTTAATACAGTTACGATAGAACGATCCAAAAGGCATTCTCCTAAACCAAAGCGATTTTCTATGGCGATGCTAGAGTCAGGAAAAGTACTCATGCATTGATTGCCACCATTGGTTAAAGATCTAATTTGTATAGAACCATTTGTCATTGGTATGATAGAAAAAATAGTCTGCATTGTTCCATCTTGCAAATCTTGTTTGCAAGATTTGGTGCCAAAACTTTTTTCACTTAAAACAGCTAGGCATATATCACCACCCTTAGGGCTTATAAACTGAACATAGCCAAAAGGCAAATCTTTTGCGTGTATATCCCTAGCTTTTAACTCATCATTTGCTACAATCTCTTTTAAAAACCAATTTTGATCTTCTAACCTTTTTGAAGTTTTTCTAAAAGGACTTAAAGAAATTCCTGTCTCTAAAGATCTTAAGTAAACATAGGAGTAAAGTCTGCTAATTCATCCAAGCTAGGCTCTGCTTTTAAAAAGCTTAAAAGGGCAAAAAATAAAATAAAATTTTTTTCATGTTAAACTCCTAAGGTCTTCTAAAATTTACAGGAAAATGATCTGAAGCCAAAAAGGTTCTTAATCCTGCTAAAGCTAAAATCGCAACTATCGGTGGTGGGTTGTATAAAGCTGCAGTGTTGGAATTTCCAGTGATTGCATAATCAATCATTCTTCCACTTGTTTGCGTAGAAGAAGGCGGAACAACTACGCGAGTGCGCGCTCTTAAGTCAGGATCTAGCAAGGTTACTAAGGCGCCTGATTCTCTATTAAAATCGCCTAAAATCATCCAATTAATATCAGGTCTATTTCTAAAAAACATATCCACAGCAGCGACAATGGCTCCTGCGTCATTTCCCCCACTTACTAGAGCGTGTATGTTGAAAAAAGCATCATTGCCTATGCGTATACCTATAATAGGTCTTGAAGCAACTGTTGGGGGAGGTAAAACAAAAACTTCATCCCCTTGCACTCTGCTAACGATAGCTAAATTCACACGATTTGCTCCTACATCCACTCTAGAATAATATATATAAACAGAGCTAGGTCTTGATACAGAGCCTAAATTCCATATGTATTCATGTATAGGAATACCCACGCCCACGGGTTGCACCTGTCTAGGAGTCATCATAGCTGCACTAGGTAAAACCCCCGCTTATTGAACGACTAAAACATCCATAGGATTTGCACCGGTTATGAGTTGTCTTATACTAACATTCCATTTGCTTTCAGTTGCAGCTGATGAGCCTTGCAAATTCCAAGTTCCGGTGTTGTAATTTTCTAAAGCGGCAAATAATACATTAAAACTTAAAATCAAAAATACTATTTTTTTCATTATCTTCCTTTCATAGCGAAAAAATTAAATAGGAGCGCCTATATACCACTGTCTATCCAAATTCTTTTCTTTTTCTTTCAAACAATCGGTTAAATAAATATTATAAAAGCTCAAATTAAATTCTTCCATTACATTTGAAACAGGTGTTTGTATACATTGTTGGGTGGCAAAATTTTGAATTTGATAAGCTCCATTAGTCATCGGATAAAGTCTCCAAAACTGCGCAAAATTTGTTTGATCACAAGGATAATGAACGATGCCATTTCTATAGGCGTTTAAGCAAGTAAATGTTTTTGCATTTTTAATCATTACTGTATTGTTTGGAAAATCAATAAGCTGCCAAGCTCTTGCATCTCCAAAAGGTCTACTAGCAAATAAACTATATCCCCATATCCAATTGCCAGGATTTAAAGCCCAGATTGTTAAAGATGCTCCATTAGGATTCATAATAGTGACAAAATCACTTACCATACCTGTGTTTTCATATAAAGCATTTGAAGCAAATTCGTTTGGAGATTTTAGCCTTGGCAATGGACCTTTGACGGCATTATCTCCTTTAAAGGTATTAGGAGTGATTACAGGTGGGACAAGTGGTATGGCGGGAAATTTTTTACCTTCTACCAAGCTTGGTGTTTTTTGTTTGACAGGGGGTGTAGGTTTTGAACCAAGTTTTAAAGGATCGTTATCGTTAAATTTACCATAAGATCTTCCTAAAGGATTGATTTGTTGTTCTTTTGAAGAACAAGCTGAAAAAAATGATTGTTACAATCAAAAACATTAGGCTTAATTTTATTTTTTGCATATATCCTCCTTGTTTTTAGGTTTTGATATATTAACATAATATTTTAATGTATTTTGTTATATTAATGTGACTTTTAATCTTTCATTAAAATTTTGCACTCGCAAAAATGTATAAAAATGATTAAAAACCGTAAATTGATCACGGTTTTTTATGCGTATTTTTTCTTAGCACCAAAATGACACAAGATAGAGCAAAGTATACAAAGTATACAAGCGCTTAGAAGCATTATAAGTCCAGCATTCCAACTGCCATAATAATCCACAGCCCAACCAATAGCCTTCGTCCCAAGTGAAGCGCCGACTACATAACTCATAAAGCCATGAAGTCCTACACAAGATCCTACTGCAAAAGCAGGAACGACTTCCATAGTTTGCATACTTGCTAAAAATTGTGGTATATAGACTAAACACCCCGCCATAGCTGCAAAGAAAATAACCATATAAAGATTATTTGAAGTAAAATATCCAATAATCATAAAGAAAATAATCACCATAGCACCTATAGCAGGAGGCATTCTATAGCCTTTAAAAATTTTATCTGAAATATATCCTGCAAGTAAAGTAGAAGGTATAGCAGCCCATTCAAAAAGCCAAAAGGCAATACCTATTTGTTCTTTATTAAAGCCTTTTGTTTCAAGAAGATAGATAGGAAGCCAAGAAATAAGCCCAAAACGTACCATATAAACAAAGGTATCCATCCAAGCTACATACCAAGCATTTTTATTTTTAAGGATATAATGATAAAAAATTTCAAGACTGCTTAAATTTGGACTTTCTACAGCTTTAATTTCTTCGGTTTTAATACCTCTCATTTCGTTGATTTCGCTAATATCAACCAAACCTTCATTTTTAGGACTTCCTTTGACTACATAAAGCACATAAAGACTGATTAAAATTGCACAAAGAGCAGGAACATAAAAATGATTGATATGCCAATGCGTTTCATTAAAATCCGCCAAGCTTACGCCTAAAAATGCTGCTAAAGCAAATCCAGAAAGTGATACTATAGGAGCGATTATACCTCCTCCTAAATTGTGCGAGATATTCCAATTAGCTGTATAAATTCCCCGCTCTTTTTTAGGATACCAATTTGCTAAAGTGATAAAAGAAGGACCAACACCCATACCTTGAAACACTCCAAGTGCGATGACAAAGCCTACATAAGCATAAAAAGAATTTGAAAAACCCAATAAAACATTTATAAGAGCACATAAAATGAGCCCTAAAGCCATATATTTTTTAGGATCAGCCTTGTCGCTAAGTACACTCATAGCACCTTTGCTAATTCCATAAGCTATAAGCATGGAACCTGTGATTGTCCCAATGTCTGATTTGCTAAGTTCGAGTTGATTTTGTATAAATGGGGTTGCAAGAGTGATATTATTGCGTACAAGATAATACCCCATATATCCTATAAAAACCCCACTTAAACTCCAAGTTCTCATCTTGTAGTATCTAGGTAAAATTTCGTCTTTGGGAAATTTTATAGCTTTTGCTTTTGGTTTAAAAAAGTCAAACATGCTCCACCCTCCCAATTTTTTACAATTTATTATGTAATAATATTAATAAATATTAAATAAAAATATAATTAAAAATAGCATAAAATTAATATTTTAAAATCAAAAATTAATATTACAAAGCTTTTAAAAAAATATGCTACAATCCAAATTTATCTTTTGTAAGGAAGAGTAATGAAAGAAATTCTTATTACCAATGATGATGGTTTTGAAAGCAAAGGGCTTAAAAAACTCATTAAAATGTTAAAAAAAGAATTTAAAGCAAAAATTACCATAGTTGCACCTGCTACTGAAAAATCAGCTTGTTCGCATTCCATAACTCTTACAAAACCTTTGCGTTTTATCAAAGTAGGAAAAAGATTTTACAAGCTCGATGATGGAACTCCTGCAGATTGTGTTTATCTTGCTCTTCATGCGCTTTATAAAACGCGTTTGCCTGATCTTGTAATAAGTGGGATTAACAAGGGTGCAAATGTGGGTGAAGATATCACATATTCAGGTACTTGCGCGGGTGCTATGGAAGCAGTTTTACAAGGAATTCCTGCTATAGCTCTTTCGCAATTTTATAAGAAAAGTGAAAAAGAGCTTGATTTTAAAAATGCTTTAAAAGCTACTAAAAAAATCGTTCAAAATATTTTTGATAAAGACTTTCCTTTAGGAAAAAAAGAATTTTTAAATATTAATTTTCCAGCAAAATCTAATATAAAAGGCATTAAAATTTGTAAAGCAGGCAAGCGAGTGTATAATTTTGAGGCGCATTCAAATATCAATCCACGCGGAGTGGAGTATTATTGGCTAGCAGCAGCAAATTTGGATTTTGAAGATGAGAAAGATAGCGATATAGCTTTATTAAAAAAAGGTTATGTGACTATAACTCCTATAATGCTTGATTTAAGTGCTTATGACAAAATGAAAAAAGTTAAAAAATGGTTAAAGGCAAATAATGAATGATAGATTTACGCGTATAAAATGGCTAGTAAGTGAGGGAAATTTCGATAAAATTTCACAAACCAAAGTGCTTGTATGTGGACTTGGTGGAGTAGGCGGGATGTGCGTTGACGCACTTTATCGTAGCGGTTTTCAAAATCTTACTTTAATCGATGCGGATAAATTTGAAATCACCAATCAAAACCGCCAAATTCATAGTGAAAATTTAGGCGAAGAAAAGGCTAAGGTTTTTGCTAGAATTTATAATGCTAAGGGTATAGTAAGTAAAATAGACAATGAATTTTTAGCAAATTTTGATTTAAGTGAATTTGATTTAATCGTCGATGCGATTGATGATATTCCTGCAAAAGTAGCACTTGCTAATTTGATCGATTTTAAGCGTCAAATTTTTATCTCTTCTACGGGTGGGGCTAGAAAGCTTGATCCTACGCGTATAAAAACTACAAGTATATTTAAAACCCACGGAGATGCTTTAGCAAAAAAATTTCGTTACGAGCTTAGAAAATCAGGTTTTAAAGGAAATTTTGATGTGGTTTTTTCAGATGAGGAAGCGCATTGTAAAGATCTTGGATCTTTCATGGGTGTGACCGCATCTTTTGGTTTAGCCCTAGCCAGCTTGGCATTAAGAAAAGTTCTTGCTAAGAAAAGCTGATATTAAAGATTTAAATGCTTGTTTGTCGCTTTTTGAGCAAAGTGTAAAAACACTTTGCGCTAAGGATTATACAAAAGATCAAATTCGTGCTTGGATTAAAATTGATAGACAACAATGGGAAGAAAAATTTAAATATGATGAGATCTTTGTCTATGAAAAAAGAGGAAAAATCGCAAGTTTTATAAGTGTTAAAAAAGAGCAGAAATTGCTTGATTTGCTTTTTACTCATCCTGAATTTGTTAGACAAGGTTTAGCGCAAAATTTACTTGATTTCATTTTAAAAACTTATTTGCATAATGAAATTTACACTTTCGCATCCTTAAGTGCTAAAGATTTTTTCTTAAAAAATGGTTTTGAACTTATAAGGGAAAACAAGGTTATTAAAGAGGGGCAAAATTTAAAAAATTTTTTGATGAAAAAAGATGTGCTTTGTAAAAATTAGAAGTTAAGATAAGCAAAAATAATAAATTAAAAGATATAAAAATCATTTTTTATTTATCTAAGATAGAAAAAATTACAAAAATAGTTAGATATTAGAAAATAGCTCCGTGTTTTTCATAATTTGTTATTTTTGTAGCAGTGTTATTTTCATCTACAAAGACAACTTTTGGTTTAAATGTTTTTGCTTCTTCTTCATTAAAATCAGCATAAGACATGATGATAATTTTATCTCCTACTTCAGCAAGACGAGCCGCAGCGCCATTTAGGCATACAACCCCTTCTTCTTGCGTGGCTATGGTATAGGTTTCAAATCTAGCGCCATTATTGACATTGACTACTTGGACTTTTTCATATTCTAAAATTCCACTCGCTTGCAATAATTTTTCATCTATACTTATACTTCCTACATAATCAAGCCTAGCTTCTGTTACGCTTGCGCGATGTATTTTTGATTTGAGTAAAGTGATATTCATTTTAATCCTTGTACTAAAAAATTATCAATGAGTCTTGTTTTTCCAACAAAAGCAGCCACCGCTCCTAAAACATTATCAGTGATATTTTCGATATTTTCCATGGTGTTAAAATCGACTAATTCTATATAATCGATTTTGATTAGTTTTTCTTTTTCTAAAATATCTTTCATAGCTTGGATAATTTTAGAACTATCTTTTTCTCCTTCTTGGACTAATTTTTCAGCTAAAAAAATGCTTTGAGATATAGCTAGTGATGCTTTTCTTTCTTTTTCGCTAAGATATACATTTCTAGAGCTTTTAGCTAAGCCATCTTCTTCTCTAATGATAGGACAAATTTGAATTTTTAAATCAAAATTTAAATCATCAACCATATGCCTAACGACTACGCATTGCTGCGCGTCTTTTTGCCCCATATAGACTATATCAGGGTTTAGGATATTAAAAAATTTAGTTAAAACCGTGCAAACGCCTCTAAAATGCCCCGGTCTTTTAGCCCCACAAAGTTTATCAGTGATCGTATTCATATCTACATAGGTGCTAAAATTCTTAAGATACATTTGAGTTGCATCGGGGATAAAAACCATATCAACGCCATTATCTTGACACATTTTAATGTCGCGTTCTAAATCTCTTGGATAACTAGAAAAATCTTCATTAGGCCCAAATTGCATAGGATTTACAAAGATACTTACTATAACCTTATCTTGTGTTTTGGCATGTTTGACTAAACTTAAATGCCCATCGTGTAAAAAACCCATGGTTGGAACATAGCCTATGCTAAGTTGATGTGATTTCCAATCTTTTACAATTTGTTTTGCTTCTTTGACAGAAGTAATGACTTGCATATTTGTATCCTTAGTATAATTTATCTAATAATTCATCATCTAAATAATCAAAGCTGTGCTCTTGAGAAGGAAAAATACCGCTTTTAACTTCATCTCTATATTTTTCAACTCCTACTTGAGGGTCAATTTTATCAAAATGCTTTACAAATTTTGCTTTAAAATCTTTATTTAAACCCAAAAGATCGTGATAAACTAAAACTTGTCCATCGCAGTATTTACCTGAACCTATGCCGATTGTTGGAATTTCTAAAATAGAGCTTATTTTTTGTGCTAATTTTACAGGCACACATTCTAAAACCAACATACAAGCACCCGAATCTTGCACAGCTTTTGCATCATCTATGATTTTTTGGGCCGATTGTAAATCTTTACCTTGAACCCTATAGCCACCTAGCATATTTACAGCTTGTGGGGTTAGTCCTAGGTGAGCAACGACGGGTATTCCTGATTGGGAAATCAATTTAATCTTACTTGCGATTTCTATACCCCCTTCCACTTTTACCCCATTTGCGTGGCTTTCTTTGATAAATCTTGAGGCATTTAAGATAGCGTCACGATCTGAACTTTGATAAGACATAAAAGGCATATCAGCAAGTACGAAAGACTTTTTAGCTCCGCGAGAAACAGCTTTGGTAAAAATCAACATTTCATCCATAGTAACACTTAAAGTATCTTGCATACCAAGTACCGTCATGGCTAATGAATCTCCAACCAATATAATATCTATATCGCTATTGTCTAAAATTCTTGCACTATGATAATCATACGCACTTACCATGGTTATTTTTTCATTTTTGGCCTTTTTTTCCAAAAAACTAATCATACTTTTTCTCATTTTGCATACCTCAATTTTTAGCTATAAAATAATAAGCAAAAAACTAGCATATAATTTTTCATAAATAGTAAATGAATGATAAAGTAAGTTATATTTAATCGATGGATTGCTTTAATGGTTACAATTTTAGAAAATTTCAGTTCATGTTAAAGGATATTTAAATAAAATAAAGCTTTAAAAAGTATTTTGTTTAAAATTATTTAAATAGAAAGATATTTTATGAAAAAAATAACTTTATTTTTACTTTTCTTAAATTTAGTGTTTGGGCAAGATAAGATATTAAATAATTGGTTTAAAGAGTATAATATAAGCGGCACTTTTGTTTTTTATGATGGAAAAACTTGGGCGAGTAACGACTTTTCAAGGGCTATGGAGACTTTCTCTCCCGCTTCCACTTTTAAAATTTTTAATGCTCTAATTGCACTTGATAGTGGTGTGATAAAAACTAAAAAAGAAATTTTTTATCACTATAGAGGTGAAAAAGTATTTTTATCTTCTTGGGCGCAAGATATGAATTTAAGTTCAGCTATAAAATATTCTAATGTTCTTGCTTTTAAAGAAGTGGCAAGAAGAATTGGTATCAAAACTATGCAAGAATATTTAAACAAGCTTCATTATGGTAATGCTAAAATTTCCAAGATCGATACTTTTTGGCTTGACAACTCACTAAAAATAAGCGCTAAAGAACAAGCAATTTTGCTTTTTAGACTTTCACAAAATAGCTTACCTTTTTCTCAAGAAGCAATGAATAGTGTTAAGGAAATGATTTATTTAAAAAATATGGAAAATTTAGAGCTTTTTGGAAAAACAGGTTTTAATGATGAGCAAAAAATTGCTTGGATTGTAGGTTTTGTGTATTTAAAAGATGAAAATAAATATAAGGCTTTCGCGCTAAATTTAAATATTGATAAATTTGAAGATTTATATAAAAGAGAAAAAATTTTAGAAAAATATTTAGATGAACTTGTAAAAAAAGTTAAAAATGATGGCTAGTGAGTATTTCGTAAAATGTATGATTTGCGTACACTTAAAGTACTCATTAAAAAATTAAATTTTTGCTCTTATTTATCAAGTTTTCCTACGATGATAGGGTTAAAGGCTTTTATGGATAGCAAAAGCGTATCGCCGATTTTTACATCTTGATAAGATTTTAAAAATTCCTCTTCGCTAAGTGTGATTTTAACGATATCTTGATTTAAAAGCAAAGTAAAAATAACTAAAATATCACTTTTTTTCATCTCAAGTAAAGTCGCGCTCAAGCGCAATTTCGCACTTAAATTTGATGAGGTAAAAAATTCATTTGTTCTCGCATCTTTGATGATTTTTCCATCACTAAGCTCTAAAATTCTATGGCTTAATTTGTAAATTTCAGCCAAATCATGACTAACTAATAAAGTCGTGATTTTAAAATGTTGTAAAATTTTCACAAGTTCATCTTGTAAAAAAGATCGCATTTTAAAGTCCAATGCACTCAAAGGTTCATCTAAAAGTAAAATTTGTGGCTCTCTTGCCAAAGCTCTTGCTAAAGCCACTCTTTGTGCTTGTCCACCACTTAAATTTTTGGGATAAATTTTGGCTAAATTTTCTAAATTCATTAAGCTTAAAAGCTCTTCTGCTTTTTGTTTTGAAGTCGCAGCATAAGAAATGTTTTCTTTTACGCTCATATTTGGAAAAAGAGCGTAATCTTGAAAAACAAAGCCGATTTTTCTTTTTTGTATAGATAAATTGATATTTTTTTGGGTATCAAGCCAGAGTTCATCTTCTACTTCTATGCGTCCAAATTCAGGTTTTATAATTCCTGCAATGATTTTAAGTAGAGTTGTTTTTCCCGCACCGCTTTCCCCAAAAATAGCAGTGATTTCATTTGCTTTTAAATAAGTGTTTAATTCTAGTTGCTTCTTGCCTTTTGCTGTGTTGATGGGAAGTTTTATATCGATTTTTATCATAAAAGTGGCCTATAAAGCGATTTTTTTATTTACAAAATAAAGACTTAAGAGTATGGTAAAAGAAATCGCAAATAAAGTAAAAGCGTATTGATGTGCTAAAGTATAGTTTAAAACTTCAAGCTCATCATAAATAGCAATACTTGCGACTAAAGTTTCACCTTTTTTATGTCCACCTATCATCATCACCACTCCAAATTCACCGATGGTGTGTGCAAAACTCATCGCACAAGCACTAAAAATTCCTACTTTAGAATTGGGTAAAATCACTCTAAAAAGTGTGTAAATTTTACCCTTTCCTAGAGTATAAGAAGCATCAAGTAGGTTTTGATTGATCGATGAAAAAGCACTTTGTAAAGGATTTACCATAAAGGGCAGGGAAAAAATCAAAGAAGCAAAAACCAAACCTTCAAAGCTAAAAACCAAAGAAAGATTAAAATATTCTTTTAAAAATTGTCCTAAAAAGCTGTTTTGTGAAAAGCTTATGAGTAGATAAAAGCCCAAAACACTTGGAGGTAAAACCAAAGGCAAGGCCACAAAGGTTTGTACCAAACTTTTAAAAGGAAATTTCACAAAGCTTAAAAGATAGGCTAAAAATACTCCGATGAAAAAGAGTATAAAGGTGGTGATAAATGCAAGTTTAAAGGTAAGATAAAGGGTTTGTAAAAAATCATTATCCATAAACAGCCTTTAAAATGATATCATTTTCCTTGACAAAGCAAAGCCATTCTTGTCCTTCTTCGAGTTTGAGTTCCAAGGCTTTTTCTTTGGTGATAATGCTAGAAATTTCATCACCCTCAAAATCAAAAAAGATATGATATAGAATTTTGCCTTTTTTGATACTTTTAATCCTTGCTAGAAATGAATTTTCCACACTTAAAATAGAATGAGGCAAGGCCAAGCCAAGTTCGTGTTCTTTGAAAAGTACTTGAATTTTTGTACCTATTTTAAGATCTTGCAAGGAATGAAGATCAAGCATTAAAACTTTAAAAATTTGCTCTTTAATACTGATCTTAACGATGACAATCTCACCTTCATTTAAAAGCTCTATAATCTTACCATTTAAGATATTCAAGGTGTGTCAAATCCGTATTTTTTAAAGATTTCTTTTGCTTTTTGTGAGCTGATAAATTCGCTAAATTCAAAGGCTAATTTTTTATCCTTAGCATATTTTGTGATGACATAACTTTGTTTTAAAGGGGTGAAGTATTTTTGATCGATTAAAATAGCTTTGCCTTTAGGATGATTGATAGAAGATACTAGAGAATAAGCCACAATACCCAAATCCGCATTATTGCTATCGACATGTAAAACAGGCACGGAGATATTTTCACCTAAAACAATTTTATCTTCAAAGAGTTTGTCTAAATTTAAATTTTCAAGCACTTCTTTAGCAGCTACTCCATAAGGAGCAACTTTTGGATTTGCAAGGCTTAGGTGATGAATTTTATTTGCTTTATCTTTTAGCTTTTCTATCCCACCTTCAAGTAAGCTTTCATCTAAGCTATATAGGGCTAAGATACCTAAAACATAAACTTTTGGTTTATCTAAAGCGTTTTGATCCTCATAAATTGCTTGCGCGTATTTTGTATCGGCTGAAAAAAATAGATCAAATTCCCTCCCTTGTTTCAAAAGTTGATAATACTTTCCTGAAGCACCAAAAACAAGATCTATATTATCATTAGGGTGTGATTTTAAAAATTCATTTTTGACTTCTTCCATAGCTTTTGAAGCCGAAGAAGCTACGAAAACACTTAAATTTTGTGCATTTAAATTTAAAGATAAAAACAACACTATAAAAAATAAAACAAGCTTTTTCATTGCACTTTCCTTTGTGGATAATCTTGATTTTTTGTATTATAACATAAGAAATTTTATTTTGTATCTTTTTTGCATAAAATAAAAATAGGATGATAAGTGAGTTTATTTTGAAATTTTTCTTCAAATTCTTTTAAGAATTGCTTGTTTAAGCGATAAAATCCCAAAGAATTTACTCCGCTTAATTTCAAATGCTTAAAAACTTCTAAAGCGTTTTGAAATTCCAAATTTACAATTTCTTCTGTGATTTTAATATCGGAAAAATAGGGTTTGAAAATTTGTTCAAGTTCTTTTGTGCTAAAATATTTTAAACCCAAGCTTGTGCTTTGTTTGATCTCTTTTAAATTCATTTCTCCAAAAGTAGAAAGAAGTAAAATTCCTTTTTTATTTAGCATATTTGCTAGCGTGGGCAAAACCTGCTTTAAATCAAGCCATTGCAAACTTGCATTAGAAGTGATAAGATCAAATTTTTGCTTGCTTAAATTCTGTGTAGCTAGGGTATTCATATCAAAAATTTCTACATTAAGATTATCAGGATAATCCAAAATATCATTTTTTAGATACTCATCAAAAGTGATAATTTTTGAAAGTTTGTCGCTAAATTCGCCCCTGCCACAACCAAATTCAAACACTTTTTTAAAATGCGAAATTTCTAAATTTTTTAAAATTTCACAAAGTTTTAAACCCATTAAATCTTGCACTTTTGCGTGTTTTTGATAATCTTTTGCTTTTAAAAAATTCAAATTTCATCCCAAGTTTTAAAATGAAAAAAAGCAAAATGCGGCTCATCTAAAAAAATAAGCTTTGAAAAAGTATTTTTTAAAGCATTTTGAGGAAAAATTTCATCATGATTGCTTGAGTAAATTTTATCCCAAATAAAGCTTTCATTACGCTCTTTTAAGGCAAATTCGAAAAGTTTTTCAAGCTCGGTTTTTAAATCTTTTTCATCTTTAAAGATAAAATCTTTTGCTTCATTTTCGCGCTCTTTAAATAAAGATTTTTTAAAAGCTGTAAGATCAAATTTTTTAATTTGCTTAGCAAAAATTGCAGGATGAATTCCTTTTAATTTATCTATACCAAAAGGAGTACCATTGATAGCTATTTTTTGCGAAAACTCTATATTTTTTAAAACTCTACTTGCCACGCAAACTCCCATAGAAAAAGCTATGAGAGTGATTTTAGAAAAAGACTTTAAATCAAATTTAAAGTCTAAATTTTCATAATCATAAACCAAAACTACATTTTTATCGCTTTTTAAATGTGCAAAATGGCTAGGATGTGAAGCAAAACCGCCAAATACTAAGATAAGTTCTTGTGAGTTTTCATTTTGAATTAAATTGCTTATTTTCATAAAAGTTCTACCACTTTCTTTAAATCTTCTTTACTAAGTCCTGCATGTAAAGAAAAACGAATTCTAGCTGTATTTTTAGGCACCGTAGGTTCTTTTATAGCGGGTGCAAAAATGCCATTTATTTCAAGTTTTTTTGCTAATTCTATAGCCTTTTGATTTTCTCCTAAAATCAAGGAGATGATGTAAGCATCGCCTAAAATTTGATGACTTTTTTCTATGAGTTGATTTTTAAAAAAATTGCCTATGATTTGTAGTTTTTCTCTTTTTTCTTTTAGTTCGCTCATTTTTTCAAAAATAAATTTTGTCCAAGCTATATTGATAGGAGGCAATGCTGTAGAATAAATAAAAGCTCTAGCCTTGTTGATAAAAAAGCTTTTGTAAAGATTATTACAAATCATACAAGCACCCATAGAAGCAAGAGCCTTGCCAAAGGTAAAAACTATAAAATCAACCTTTTCTTGCAAATTTAAAGCTTTAACAAGTCCCAAGCCCTCTTCATCAAAGCAACCCACGCTGTGCGCTTCATCGATATAAAGTTTGATTTTGGGGTATTTTTCTTTAAGGGCGATGAGTGTATTAAAATCAGAAAAATCACCATCCATACTAAATAATGCTTCGCTTAAAATGATGATGTTTTCATAATGATCATAATGTTTTTGAATTAAATTTTCTAAATGATTCATATCGTTATGATGAAAGCGAAAAAATTTTGCTCCGCCAAGTTTTAGTCCATCAATCATACTTGCATGGATGAATTTATCTGCTAAAAAAAGTGTATTTGGAATGCTTGCAAGTGCAGCTATGCAAGAGATATTAAGATGATAACCGCTGTTAAAATGTAAGATTTCTTTTTCTTTAAATTTGGATTTTAAAAAGCTTTCTAATTCTTCATAAATTGTAAAATTTCCACTCAAACTTCTTGAACTTGAGCCTGAAAAAAACAAATCTTGTTCTTTTAGGGTGTTTAAAAACTCAGCTTTTAACTCTTTAGAAGACGCCAAATAAAGATAATCATTTCCTGCTAAATTTAAAAGTTTTTGATCTTGTTTATAAACAAATTTATTTTCATGTTTTAAAGGCGTTAGAGTTCTTAGATTGTGATTTTGCTCTAGATCTTGCAAAATTTTTTCAAGCTTCATTTTTTTCCTAAAATTCAGAAATTTAAAGTATTATTTTGCCAAAATATATTTAAAAAAGAAGTTATAATGCAAAACGAAATTTTAAAAAAGCTCGATTTAGAGCATATTTGGCACCCTTGTACGCAAATGAAAGATCATGAAAATTTGCCACTCATTCCTATAAAAAGAGCTAAAGGAGTGTGGCTTTATGATTTTGATGATAAGGCTTATATGGACTGTGTGAGCTCGTGGTGGGTAAATCTTTTTGGGCATTGTAATGAAAAAATTGCAAATGCCATTAAAAAACAAGTTGATGAGCTAGAACATGTGATCTTAGCAGGTTTTACGCATGAGCCCATCATTAAGCTTTCTGCAAGGCTTTGTGAAAAAGTAGGCAGGAATTTTAATAAATGTTTTTATGCAGATAATGGCTCAAGCGCTATTGAAGTTGCGCTTAAGATGAGTTTTCATTATCATTTAAATAAGGGAGTGAAAAAAAGTAAATTTTTATCTTTAAGCAATTCTTATCATGGTGAAACCTTAGGAGCCTTAAGTGTAGGAGATGTAGCACTTTATAAAGATACTTATAAGCCTTTACTTTTAGAGTGTTTAAGCACGCCTGTGCCACAAAGTAAAGATTGTACCAAAGAGCTTGAAATTCTAAAAGATATTTTAGAAAAGAATGCAAGTGAAATTTGTGCTTTTATACTTGAACCCTTGGTGCAATGTGCGGGAAATATGCATATGTATGAAGCAGGATTTATTGATGAGGCTATAAAGCTTTGCCATCAATTTGGAGTGCAAGTGATTTTTGATGAAATTGCTGTGGGTTTTGGGCGCACAGGGAGTTTATTTGCTTTGCATCAGTGTAAAGAAAGCCCCGATTTTATCTGCCTTTCAAAAGGGATAACGGGTGGATTTATGCCACTTTCTGTAGTGCTTACAAGAGATGAAATTTATAATGCTTTTTATGATACTTATGAAAGCCAAAAGGCTTTTTTACATTCTCATAGCTATACGGGAAATACCTTAGCTTGTGCGGCAGCAAATGCGGTTTTAGATATCTTTGAGGATGAAAATATTTTAGAAAAAAATCAAATTTTAAGCGAGTTTATCAAAAAAGAATTTTCAAGACTTGAAAAATTTGACTTTTTGGGTAATTTTAGAACTTGCGGGATGATCAGTGCTTTTGATATTTTAAGCACCAAGTATAAACGCGTAGGACTTTTTGTATTTAGGAAGGCCTTAGAAAAAGGTTTGCTTTTAAGACCTTTGGCAAATACGATTTATTTTATGCCCCCTTACATCATCACCAAGGAACAAATTTCTTTTGTGGTGGATACTTTAGAGCAAATTTTTCAGGATTTTTGAGAGATTTTTGCAAACCCTATCGTCAAATTCTACGATAGGAATTTGTGTGTATTTGCTGATAAAATCCTTGCTAAAATGATCTTCACTCTTTAAAATCAAAGCAAGGATTTCAATACCTCTTTGTTTTAAAGCTTCTATGCTTAAAAGCGTATGATTGATACTTCCTAGATAGTCTTTTGCTACTAAAAGGGTGGGGTGTTTAAATTCGCTCATATAATCAATCATGGTTTTTTCATCATCAATAGGCGAAAAAAGCCCACCTGCAAGCTCTATGATGAGCTTATTGCTTTGTGGAATTTGTATATCAAAGGCTTTGTAGTTTAGTTTTTCTAAAATTCTTGCTTTATGTGGTGAAGCAGGAGTTTGTAAACACACACCCTCTTTAAAAATCTTAGTTTTAGGGCTGAAATTAGCCACTTCATCACTATCTTTTGGCACCCCTGCTTGAATGAGTTTAAAATAATCAAAACCCAATTCCTTACAAATTCTAGCACTCAAATAAGTCTTGCCAACATCTGTATCTATGCCGCTAATATATATTTTCATTTTTAATCCTATGAAAGAATTTTTAAGCCCACTGTACAGGCGATGATAAGTGCTATTAAAAAAAGTTTTAAAAAGCTTTTGCTTTCTTTGTAAAAAAGCACACCTACTATAACTCCACCTGCAGTGCCAGCCCCTGTCCATATAGAATAAGCTACGCTCATAGCGATATTTTGCATACCAAGGCTTAAAAAGCTAAATGATAAAGTAAAACAAGCAGCTAAGGCTAAAAGATAAAATTTATTTTTAGTAATGACAAGTTGTTTCATTACTATCACGCCTATAATTTCAAAAATAGTAGCTAAAAATAAAAAGATCCATTCCATTATTTAGCCTCCTTGCTGATTAATTTAAGTCCTATAATGCTTAAAAGTAAAATAGCAATTAAAACAATTTTAGCCACCGAAACTTCGATATCAAAAAGAAATATTTCATTTAAAACCACTCCGACAGTCCCAATACCTACAAAAACACTATAAGCAATACTTACTTCAAGCTTTTCACATGCTTTTAAAAATAGAGTAAAAGAGATACAAACCCCAATGATAGTAAGTATGTATTGCCAAAGCTCTGTAGAATACTTAAGTCCGCCTACCCAAAAACATTCTATAAGCCCACCAAAAATAACCATAAACCACGCGATATTGGTATTCATTATGCGCTCCTTAATATTTTTTGCGCGGCAATTATAACCAAAACAAAGTAAATAAAAAAACTACCATAAATTTACTTTTAACTAAGCCAAGATTAGATACAATTATAAGCTTATTTTTTAAGAAAGGAAAAAGATGTTAGAAGGTATCGTTAGAGAGAGTATCGGTAGAAAAGCGGCTAAAGCTTTAAAAAGAGATGGTTATCTAATCGCAAACATCTATGGAAAAGGATTAGAAAACATCAATGCTGCTTTCAAAGTAAATGATTTTATCAAAGAAGTTCGCAAAAAAACAACTTTAGCTTTTGATGTAAAAGTAGGTTCACAAACTTTAAATGTTGTTGTAGTGGATTATCAAAAAGATCCTGTGACTGCAGAACTTAAACATGTGGATTTGAAAGTTGCACAAAAAGGCGTTATTTCTAAATATATGGTTCCAGTTAAAATTACAGGAACAGCTATCGGACTTAAAAATAAAGGTGTTTTAATCCAATCAAAAAGAAGATTGAAAGTAAAATGCGCAGCAGAAAATTTACCTAATTTCTTCGAGCTTGATGTAAGTAAGCTTGATGTGGGTGATGCTTTACTTGTTCGTGATGTTGTAGTGCCTGAAGGTGTAACTATGATAGATGCTGATAGAGTAGCGGTAGTGGGCGTAGAAAAAGCTAGATGATCTTAGTCGTAGGGCTTGGCAATATAGGCAAAGAGTATGAAGATACTCGCCATAATGTCGGCTTTATGCTTATTGACTTGCTTTTAAAAGAAGGCAATTTCACAAATCTCACAAACTCAAAATTCAAAGGAGAGCTTTTCAAAATGGGCTCTTCTTTACTTCTTAAACCTCATACTTATATGAATAATTCTGGATTAAGTGTAAAAGCAGTAAATGATTTTTATAAATGTGAAAGAATCATAGTTATTCATGATGATATCGATATCAATTTAGGCGCTTTGCGTTTTAAAAGAGGCGGTTCTAGCGGAGGACATAATGGACTTAAAAGCATAGATAATCTATGCGGAAGTGATTATGAAAGAGTGCGCATAGGAGTGGGTAAGGGTGAGAATGTTATTTCTCATGTTTTAGGTAAATTTAGGGCCGAAGAAGAGTTAATTTTAAGTAAGGTTTTAGAGCATTCTAAAAAAGCTTTACTTGAGCTTATCCGCAATGATGATTTATCAGCCATATCTTCAAAGTATAGCTTAAAGGCTTAAGATGTGGATATTTTTTCGTTTTATTTCAGGAATTTATCTTAAGAATTTTTTTATTATCTTTCTGTCTTTACTGGGTTTTTATTGTGGTATTGATTTGCTTTTAAATTTCAATGATTTACCCGATGCAGCAAATCTTAGCTTGCTTTATGTGATTTTTTTGGCTTTTTCTGCTGTTACTTATGTCTTGCCCGTTTCTTTGATCTTTGCTTTGGTGCTTTCTTTGGTTTCTATGATAAGGGCTAATGAATTTGTAAGCCTTTATGCTTTAGGGCTGAGTAAAAATTTGGTCATAATATTTCCTTTTTTGTGGGCTTTATTTTTTTGTTTTGTGTATGTGGGGTTAAATTTTACTCCTTTTGCTTATGCAAATGATTATAAAAGAAATATTCTAAAAAATGGCACCATGCTAAAACAAAGCGGTGAAGTTTTTTTAAAATTTAATAACGAATTTATTTATATTTCTAAGGTTAATAATGGACAAAGTACCGCACAAAATATTAAGATTTTTAATATTAAGGATTTAAATTTAAGTTCTTTGATCGAAGCTAAGAGCGGTATTTTTGAAAAGAAAAATTGGATTTTAAAAGAAGGAAATTTAACCCTACTTCCTAAAGAATATGAGCTTGGCAATAAGGGGTTAAATATCAGCGAATTTAAAGAGCTTAATACTCTTGAAGGTTTTAAGCCTAAGATCATCGAAGGGGTAGCTAGTGATAGTGATTATTCTATCTTAGATATACTGGAGAGCTTAGAGCTTTTTAAAACACAAAATATCAGCATAGAATCGCTTAAAATTAGTCTTTATAAGCTTGTATTTATGCCGTTTTTTGCACCCTTTTTAATGCTTATTATGTATTATTTTTTCCCAGTTATTGCAAGATTTTTTAATTTAGCTTTTGTAGCTTTTGTAGCTTTTGTAGCTACTTTGCTTACTTGGGGTATGTTATTTTTGTTATCAAGATTAAGTGAAAATGGTGTGATTTTAAGCGAATTAGGTATTGTTATGCCTATTATTTTGTTAATTTTTTTAGGTGGTTTTATGTTTTACAAGCACCGATAAATTAAGCTTTAATATAGTAAAATTAAAAATAAAGGCGAAAAATGGATTATAAAAAACTCAAAGATGAATTTCAAACCCCTTTTTATATTTATGATTTTGATTTTATTAAAGAGCGTTTTTTAAATCTCAAAGAGGCTTTTAAGGCAAGAAAATCTCAAATTTTTTACGCTGTAAAAGCCAATTCAAATTTAAGTTTGTTGCAAATGCTTGCAAATTTAGATAGTGGATTTGATTGTGTAAGTATAGGCGAGGTAAAGCGTGCCTTAAAAGCAGGAGCAAAAGCTTATAAGATTATTTTTAGTGGAGTAGGAAAAACCAAAGAAGAGTTAAGACAAGCTTTAGAATATGATATTTTATATATTAACCTTGAAAGCGAAGCTGAAATGATGCTTTTAGAAAGTGTGGCTAAAGAACTTAATCTAAAGGCAAGAATCAGTATTCGTGTTAATCCAAATGTTAATGCAAAAACTCATCCTTATATTTCTACAGGATTAAATGAAAATAAATTTGGTGTTGAAATTGATATAGCAAGAAAAATGTATCTTTATGCAAAAAATTCATCTTTTTTAGAGCCTGTTGGAGTGCATTTTCATATAGGTTCGCAACTTTTAGATATTTCTCCCATTCATGAAGCAGCAGCCATTGTTGCAAAACTTGTAAGAGAGTTAAAAGCCTTGCAAATCGATCTTAAATTTTTTGATATAGGCGGTGGTTTGGGTGTGGCTTATGAAAAAGATGAGTGTGAATCTGATCTTTATGATTATGCACAAGGTATATTAGCACAACTTCATGGGCTTGATTTAACTATAGGAATGGAGCCTGGAAGGTATCTAGTTGCTAAAAGTGGAGAATTTGTTTGTTCAGTGCTTTATGAAAAACAAAATAAAACCAAGCGTTTTGTTGTAGTAGATGGAGCGATGAATGATCTTATACGCCCAAGTTTATACGAGGCTTATCATGAAATAATCTTACCTTATAATCAAGGAGAAGAAAGTCCTTGCGATGTTGTGGGTGGAATTTGTGAAAGTGGAGATTTTTTTGCCAAGGCAAGGTCTTTGCCTAGCACTCAAAGTGGTGATATAATGGTTATTAAAAATACTGGAGCTTATGGTTTTAGCATGAGTAGTAATTACAATACTCGTAATAAAGTTTGCGAATTAGCCCTTGAAGAAGGACAGGTAAGATTGATCCGTCAAAGAGAAAATTTTGAAGATCAAATCGCTTTAGAAGAGAAATTTTTAAAGGCTTAAAATGTTTTTTTTAGATGTTCAAGGGACTTTAATTTCTGATCATGATAAATCTTTAATCCATGGTGCTAAAGAACTGATCGATTTTTTAAATGCAAAAAATCTTCCTTATCTTATCATCACTAACAATACAAAAAAACTTGATTTTTTAGAAAAATTACAGCAAAAAGGATTGGCTATAAAAGAAAATGCTTATATTGATCCTTTCAGCGTTTTAAAACACCTTTTAAGACCTTGTAAAGTTGCGGCTTTTGGTGCAGATGAGTTTGTAAAAAGTCTTGAAAATCTTGGTTTTGAGCTCGATTTTGTAAATCCTAGTGCTGTGCTTGTGGCTAGTTATGATGATTTTAAATTTAAAGATTTTGCCACTATGATAGAATTGGCTAGAAGAGAAGTTAGATTTATAGCTATGCACGAAACTAGTATTTATAAAAAAGATGGTAGGCCTTATCCTGGTGTAGGTAGCATTATGGCTATGCTTAAAAATGCTATTGATTTTGAATATGAGGTTGTGGGTAAGCCTAGCATTGTTTTTTATAAAGAAGCTTTAAATTTAATAAGAAGACAAAATTCAAAAATCGATTTTGAAGATATTAAAATCATTAGTGATGATTTTAGGGGTGACTTGCTTAAGGCAAAAGAACTTGGCATGAAAACCTTGCTGGTTTTAAGCGGAAAGATAAGCGACACAAAAGGGCTTGATACGGATTTGCTTGATGGAGTTTATCCTAGTGTTTTAGAAATTTTAAAGGATTTGAAATGCCAAATTTAAACTTAGAAGATTTTAGAAATAAAATCGATATGGTAGATGATAAAATTTTAGAACTTTTAAATGAAAGAATGAGCTATGTTAAAAGCATAGGAGAGATCAAGCAAACAAGTGGTGGAGCGATTTATCGTCCTGAACGTGAAAGAGCGATTATCAATCGCTTAAAAAATGCAAATTTAGGACTTTTGGATCAAAATGCCATAGAGGCAATTTATCAAGAAATTTTTGCTGTTTCAAGGAATTTAGAAATGCCTCAAATTGTTGCTTATTTGGGACCTGAAGGTACTTATACTCATCAAGCAGCAAGAAGTCGTTTTGGTGCTATGAGTCGCTATATCGCACTTGCAACCATAGAGGATGTTTTTAAAGAGCTTAGCAATAAAGAAGCAAAATACGGCGTTGTTCCTATAGAAAATAATACAGAAGGCGCTGTAGGTGTAACTTTAGATTGCTTAGGTAAGTATAATGAGCTTAAAATTTTTGGTGAAATTTATATGGATATTCATCATTCTTTTGTAGGAATTAATGAAAATTTAAAAGAGATAAAACGCATTTATTCCCACCCACAAGGTTATAATCAATGTCGCAAATTTTTAGAAAGCCACGAATTAAGCAATATAGAATTTGTGCCTTCAAAATCCACAGCAAATGCTGCTTATTTAGCCTCTCAAGATAAGTACTCGGCTGCAATTTGTTCTAAAATAGCTGCAAAGCTTTACAATGTGCCTGTACTTTTTGATAAGATAGAAGATAATGCGGCAAATCGTACAAGATTTTTGATTTTAAGTGATATTAAAAATCCAAAAATGCCAAATTGCAAAACTTCTATTTTAGCTCACACTGCACATAAGCCTGGCGGTCTTAGTTCTTTACTGGAGCAATTTAAAAAAGAAAATATCAATCTTACTAAGCTTGAATCTCGTCCTGTAAAATCAAAAGAATTTTTACACAGTTTTTACATAGATTTTGAAGGGCATATTGATGATGAAAATGTTCAACGCGCTTTGAAAAACGCAGATGAGGTAGTTTGGCTTGGATCTTATTTATCAGGAGAAAAGAATGAAATTCAATGACTTTTTAAATCATTTAAGCAATTATGAGCCGGGCAAGGATATTGAAGTTATCGCTAGAGAATATGGCGTAAAAGAAGTGATAAAATTAGCAAGCAATGAAAACCCTTTTGGTGCTCCACCTAAAGCGGTTAAAGTTTTGCAAGAAAATGCTTTTAAAGCAAATCTTTATCCAGATGATAGTATGGTAGAGCTAAAAGGTGAGTTAGCACAAAAATACAATGTAAAAAATGAAAATATCATCATTGGTGCGGGCAGCGATCAGGTTATTGAATTTGCTATACATTCTAAACTTAACCCTCAAAATGCTTTTTTGCAAGCAGGGGTAAGCTTTGCTATGTATGAAATTTATGCTAAGCAATGCGGTGCAAAATGCTATAAAACTCAAAGTATCACTCATGATTTATCTGAATTTAAAACACTTTATGAAGCACATAAAGATGAGATTGAGATCATATTCTTATGTTTGCCTAACAATCCTTTGGGCGAGTGCTTAGATACAAACGAGGTGTTTGAGTTTATACGCGGTATTGATGAGAATTGTTTAGTGATAATTGATGCAGCTTATAATGAATTTGCAAGTTTTAAGGATCAAAATAAGTATCTAAAGCCTTGTGATCTTGTGCAAGAATTTAAAAATGTGCTTTATTTAGGAACTTTTTCTAAACTTTATGGATTGGGTGGGTTGCGTATAGGTTATGGTATAGCAAATGCAGAAATTATCAGTGCATTTTATAAACTTCGCGCCCCTTTTAATGTAAGCAATTTAGCATTAAAAGCAGCGGTTGCGGCTTTACATGATGAAGAATTTGCTAAAAAAACTTTGGAAAATAATTTTTCTCAAATGGAGCTTTATAAGGAATTTGCCAAAAAGCATCATATTAAATTTATCGAAAGCTATACAAATTTTATCACTTATTTTTTTGAGGAAAAAAATAGCACAGATTTGTCTGAAAAATTGCTTAAAAAGGGTATAATAGTAAGAAATTTAAAAAGTTATGGTTTAAATGCTATGAGAATTACCATAGGAACGCCTTATGAAAATGAAAGATTTTTTACAGAATTTGAAGGAATTTTAAAATAGTCTTGATTTTTCAAATCAAGGATAATTTTTATGGTATTTAGAATAAAATGGGTAAAATTCACTAAACTAAGGGATGAGAATTAATGGATTTTAAAAATATGCTTCACCAAATTGGACAGCTTTATCAAAATTTGACTCGAAAGCAACGTATAGTTATCGCAGCTTCTATCGTTGTGGTTGTTGGATTTTTGGTATTTTTGGCACTATTTCGTGGAAGTGGCAGTGCTAATAATGGCTATGCTGTTTTAGTTGATAATGTTGATCCAAGTTCTTCTGCAGCTATTGTAGCTAAACTTGAACAAAATAATGTACCTTATATACTAGAAAGCGAAAGTAAAATTTTAGTTCCACAAGATCAGGTATATCGCCAAAGAATGTTTATCGCTAGCGAAGGATTGATAAAAGATAGTCGCGTGGGTTTTGAAGCTTTTGATACGCAAACTTTTGGAGCTACAAATGAAGAACAAAGAGTAAAGTATCAAAGAGCTATAGAAGGAGAGCTTGCAAGAACGATTGAAACCCTAGAGCCTATACGCAGTGCGGTAGTGCATATAGCTTTTCCAAAAGATAGTGTTTTTACCGAAAGACAAATTCCTCCTACGGCTTCAGTCGTTGTAAATGTACGCGAGGGATTAAAACTTACCAGAAAACAAATCGATGGGATTAAAAATATAGTTTCAGCTGCTATTCCGAAATTAACTAAAGAAAATGTAAGAATTAGTGATCAAAGTGGTGTGCCTTTAGATGAGCAAGAGGCTTATGAAGATGATTTGGTTCGTGCTCAAATTAAATATAAAAGCGATCAAGAAAGAGCTTTAGAAGATAAAATCATAGAAACCCTAGCTCCTTATGCAGGAGGCACAGATAAAGTAAGGGTAAGTGTCAATATAGATTTTGACTTTTCTAAGCAAGAATCCCAAAGTGAAATTTATGATCCAAACCCTATAGCTCGAAGTGAGCAAACTCTTAATGAGGAAAGAACAGGCAGAAAAGAGCCTGAAATTCAAGGTGTGCCAGGTGCGGTTTCAAATATAGGTCCAGTAGAAGGACTTGATAATAAAGGACAAATTGATACCTATAAGAAAAATCAAGTTACTACAAACAATGAGCTTTCAAAAACTATAACAAATACAAAAAAACAATTTGCAACCGTTGTGCGTACTTCAGCAGCAGTAACAATAGATGGAAAATATCAAGATGTTGTGGATGAAAATGGAGATGTAAAAAGTGAATATGTTCCTTTAAGTAAAGAAGAGCTTGCAAGTGTAGAAAGCATAGTTAAAAATACTATTAATTATAGTGCTAATAGAGGGGATAGTGTAGTCGTGCAGAATTTACCTTTCCATCGTGAGTCTATTAGAGTGGAAAGCAAGGTTAAAACTTTCTATGGCCGTTTTATCGAGCCATTTATCCCACCGGTTAAATATATTATTGCGGCTATTTTGCTTTTTATTTTTTACAAAAAAGTTATTGCTCCATTTACGCAAAAAATGCTTGAAGATGTTGCAGCACAAGAGGAAGTGCAGCAAGGTCCAAATGCTGTTTTAGATGATGCTGAGGATGCGTTAGAGAAATTTAATGCAGCTAGGAAAAAGGTTGAAGAGCAGCTTGGTTTTGGGGAGAATTTCAATGAGGATTCTATCCAATATGAAGTTTTACTTGAAAAATTAAGAGGCTTAGTAAGTGATAAAAGCGAAGAAATTGCAGCACTTTTGCAAAACTTAATCCAAAATGATACCGAATTCGGCGAAAAGGATATGTGATGATAAAACTTAGCGAAGAACAAAAAATGCTTTATGATGATTTATCGATGCCTGAAAAGGTAGCGATATTTCTCATACAACTTGGCGAGGATGCAACGACTTCAGTTTTTTCACATATGGAAATTGATGTTATTACCGAAATTTCACGCTATATTGCTACGGCAAAAAATGTTGACCGCGCTGTAGCTACTGCGGTTTTGGAAGAATTTTATACCCTGCTTCAATCTAATCAATACATTAAAAGCGGTGGTTTGGAATATGCTAAAGAAATACTTTTTCGTACTTTTGGTCCAGAAATTGCCAATAAAATTCTTGAAAAACTTACCAAAAGTATGGAGAATAACCAAAACTTTGCTTATTTGGCTCAGATTAAACCTCAACAACTTGCTGACTTCATCACCAAAGAACACCCACAAACCATTGCACTTATTTTAGCTCATATGGATTCAATTCATGCAGCTGAAACCTTAGAGTATTTTAGTGATGAGTTAAGAGCTGAGGTTGTTATAAGAATGGCAAATCTAGGTGATATTTCTCCAAGTATCATTAAAAGAGTGTCTGCAGTACTTGAAAGCAAACTCGAAAGTCTTACTTCTTATAAGGTTGAAGTGGGAGGCCCAAGAGCAGTTGCAGAAGTACTTAATCGCTTAGGGCAAAAAGCAAGCAAATCTACCATTACTTACATTGAACAAAGCGATGAACGTTTGGCTGAAACGATTAAAGAATTGATGTTTACTTTTGATGATATACAAAAACTTAGCACCCAAGCTATAAGAGAAATTTTAAAAGTTGCAGATAAGCGCGATTTAATGATAGGTTTAAAGGGTGCAAGCGAAGAATTGAAGCAAAAATTCTTAGCCAATATGTCTACGCGTGCAAGCGAAGCCTTCCTTGAAGAAATGGGCTTTTTAGGTGCGGTGCGTGTTAAAGATGTTGAAGATGCTCAAAGAAAAGTGGTTGAAGTGGTGCAAAAACTTGCAGAGCAAGGACTTGTACAAACAGGCGATGCTGATGAAATGATAGAGTAGGTGAGTGATGGTTAATCGTAGTAATGTTATTTCAGGAGGAACTTCTGATCAACATGTTGTTGAAGGATATCGTTTTAAGGTAATTTCAGAATTTGATAACCATGCAGAAGAGAAGCAGCATTCACAGATTTCAAATGAAGAAAATATAACTACATCTTCAAAAGATGAAAGTCCTGTCGAAGAAAGTCAAACCCCCGCACCCTCTCAAGTA
This sequence comes from Campylobacter sp. 110, assembly GCF_002383965.1. Classification (NCBI taxonomy): domain Bacteria; kingdom Pseudomonadati; phylum Campylobacterota; class Epsilonproteobacteria; order Campylobacterales; family Campylobacteraceae; genus Campylobacter; species Campylobacter sp. 110. The sequence goes on from NZ_NXBD01000052.1 coordinate 59,136, forward strand.
GTACAAGAGGTGCAAACTCCTGCATTTCAACCTAGTTTTGTTGAGGATTTGCTTAAAAAAACAGATGAAATGTCAAGCAATATCATTAAGCTTCAAATGCAAATTGAAAGTCAAGAAAATGAGTTTAATAACCGCTTAAATTTAGAGCTTGAAAGCGCTAAGGAAAAATTTTCTAAAGAGGGTTATGAACAGGCTAGAGCTGAATTTGAAAAAGAATTAAATGACTTGCGCGATAAGTATTTAAAAAGTGTTTCAAAGTTAGAAGAAGCTTGTGTAAATCTTAATGCTTTTATTGAAAAAAATGAAAAAGAACTTGCTGATACAGCTATAGATATTGCCAAAGAGGTTATTTTAAAAGAGCTTGAAAATAACTCAAGCAAAATTGCTTATGCTTTAGCTAAAGATCTCATCAATGAGCTTAAAGGAGCAGGTTCTATTGAAATAAAAGTAAATTCTATAGATTATAATTATCTAAAAGAGCATTTTAGTGAGAATTCTCATATTAAAATCACTCTTGATGATGCTATTAGCAAGGGTAGTGTTATCATTTTAAGCGATAGTGGCAATATAGAATCCAATTTGAATGCGCGTCTTATTAAAATCAAAAAAATGGTTAATAATGAATGAAATAATTAAAAAAGATTATCAATTTGCTTATACTAAAGAAGAGTTAGAAAAGCTAAATTTAACCCAGCTTGAAGATTTAGCGGCTCGCATTAGAGAAAAAATTATTGATGTAGTAAGTAAAAATGGAGGGCATTTAAGCTCCAATTTGGGAGCAGTTGAGCTTACTATAGCTATGCACACGGTATTTGATAATGGGATAGATCCTCTTATATTTGATGTATCCCATCAATCTTACACACATAAGCTTTTAAGTGGAAAAGAAAATGTTTTTGAGTCTTTGCGTCAATTTGGTGGGCTTAATGGGTATACCAAGCCTAATGATGGCGATTATTTTGTAGCAGGACACTCAAGTACTTCTATTTCTTTAGCTGTAGGAGCCTGTAAGGCCATAGCACTAAAAGGCGAAAAACGCACTCCTGTAGCTTTGATAGGCGATGGAGCTCTAAGTGCAGGTATGGCTTATGAGGCCTTGAATGAATTAGGAGATTCTAAATTTCCTTGTGTAGTTATCTTAAATGATAATGAAATGAGTATTTCAAAACCCATAGGTGCAATTTCAAAATACCTCTCTCAAGCCATGGCAACGCAGTTTTATCAAAATTTCAAAAAACGCGTGGCTAAAATGTTAGATGCATTACCTGATTCTGCTACTTATATGGCTAAGCGTTTTGAAGAAAGCTTTAAATTAATAACCCCAGGACTCTTATTTGAAGAATTGGGTCTTGAATATATAGGACCTATTGATGGACATAATTTAAGTGAGGTTATTTCTGCATTAAAACAAGCAAAAGCTATGCAAAAGCCTTGTGTGATACATGCTCAAACCATAAAGGGTAAAGGCTATGCTTTAGCCGAAGGAAAACATGCTAAATGGCACGGGGTGGGAGCTTTTGATATAGATAGTGGAGAGAGTGTTAAAAAAAGTGATACTAAAAAATCTGCTACTGAAATTTTTTCTAAGAATTTGCTTGATTTAGCCTCAAAATATGAAAATATTGTTGGGGTTACGGCAGCTATGCCAAGTGGAACAGGTCTTGATAAGCTTATAGAAAAATATCCAAATCGTTTTTGGGATGTGGCTATTGCTGAGCAGCATGCAGTAACTTCTATGGCCGCTATGGCAAAAGAAGGATTTAAACCTTTTATTGCAATATATAGCACTTTTTTGCAGCGTGCTTATGATCAAGTGATCCATGATTGTGCGATTATGAATTTAAATGTGGTTTTTGCTATGGATAGGGCAGGGATAGTAGGCGAAGATGGGGAGACGCATCAAGGTGTTTTTGATCTTAGTTTTTTAGCTCCTTTGCCAAATTTCACTCTTTTAGCCCCAAGAGATGAACAAATGATGCAAAATATAATGGAGTATGCTTATACCCATGAGGGATGTTTGGCTTTTCGTTATCCTAGAGGATCTTTTATTTTAGATGAGGAATTTAACCCTACCAAGATAGAACTTGGAAAGGCGCAATGGCTTGTAAAAAATCAAAGCAATATCGCTTTTTTAGGTTATGGACAAGGGGTGGGTAAGGCTTGGAAGGTTTTAAGAAAATTGCAAGATGAGGGGCAAAATGCTAATTTGATTGATTTGATTTTTGCTAAACCCTTAGATAAACTACTTTTAAAAGAGTTAGCAAAACAGAGTCAAATTTGGTTTGTTTTTAGCGAAAATGCAAGGATAGGTGGTGTGGCGAGTTTATTAGAGAGCTTTGTACAGGAGAATGATTTAAAAATTAAAATTGTTTCTTTTGAATATGAAGATAGTTTTATTGAGCACGGCAAAACCAATGAAGTAGAAAAAGCTTTAAGACTTGACATTGATAGTTTGGTGCAAAGGGTAAAAATAAATTGGGTCGATAACATCCTTTAAATTTGAACCAAAACAACAAAAAAATGTTTAAAATTTCATAGCTTCTTATTATCTAATAAAAAATATCATTTGATATAAACTTTTTTTAATAAAAAATTTATTATTATTCCTAGTTAAAAAGAACTAGGATAAAAGAATGGAATTGTTACAAATACTTAAAAAACATGAATTGAAGGCAACCCCACAAAGATTGTGTGTTTTAAAAATTTTAAAAAGACATGAACATCCAAATATCGAAGAGCTTTATGAGGAAATCAAAAAAGAATACCCTTCCATTTCTCTTGCTACAGTTTATAAAAATCTTAACACTTTACAAGAACAAGGCTTAGTTGTAGAAATCAATGTAGCAAATCAAAAAACTTGTTATGATATCTATGAAGAAAGACATATACATATAATTTGCAACAAATGTGGCAATATCGAAGATATGAGTTTTCAAGATGCTGAACTTGATGAATATCAAGAAAAATTAGAGAAAAAAATGGGAAATATCATCGATCATTTAGCAGTTTGTGCTCATGTTAGCACTTGTAAAAAGTGCCATTAAGCAAAATAAAGCTAAAATAACCCAAAGAATTTAAGGGTTATTTTAATGGTTTATGAAATTCAGAAGACTTTTTTACTTCCTGATGCTACTCTTTTAGAAAAATTACAAAAAGATGGAATTGTTTTTGAAATTTATGAAATTGAAACATTCTATACTAAGATAACATATTTTTATGATGTAAAATTTCAAAATTTAAATGGAAATTTTTATAAAATAACTCGACTCAATAACCCGATTTTAGAGCAAAATCAAGAAGAAAAGATTTCTAAAAAGGATTATGAAAAAGCCCGTAAAAAACTCATAGAAAAAAGCATCAAGAAAAAACGCTATGAATTTAAACTTTGTTCTTTTAAAAGCTTTATTGATGTATATGAAGATCTTAATCTATATGTTTTAAAGGTTTTTTTTCCGACTTTAGAGATAGCAAATCTTTTTATACTGCCTAAAGAATTTAGAATTCAAAGAGAGCTTTGTGGAGTTTTGGATTCTAAAAATATAATACTTTATGGTTTTAATAATTTAGAGATAGACATAGAAAAATGTTTTAAAATTATAGAAAAAAATCAAAACTTTACCCTAGATTTTCCAAGTTCTATTTTAGCTTTTGATGGATATAGAATTTCCTTATTTTATCTATTTAGAAAATTAAAATTATATTGGAATTTAGCTTTAGAAAACCGACAAAGAGAGGTTTTTTGTGAATTTTTTTCTTATGCGAGAAAGATTTGCATTATCTTAATGAGTACAGAAGAAATTTTTGATGAGGAGTTAAATAAAAATTTAGCTCTTAGATTCAAAGACTTAGTGAAAAAATCTCATTGTATTTTGGCAAATAATGAACTAGGTGAAAATCTACTTTTATTTTTAAGTGGCGAAGAATTGCAAAATTTATTGAGTGATTTTGATTTTTTTATCAAAGAAGATTCATTCTATAAGAGCGAGCAAGAAAAATATTTTTTTAAGCAAATGATTGCCATGCAGTTAAGAAAAAGACTTGTATTGTTTAAGAAAAATTTATTGAAAAATTTTGAAATCGAAACTTTTGAAGAAAATTTTTTAGGACTCTCAGTTTTTTTAGAATATTTTCATAATTTATATAATTTGAAAATTTTGAGCAAACTATATAATAAATATTTTATTTGCGATCTTGAAAAAAAGACGCTTTTAAAATTAACCAAGAAAAAAGAAAAACTTGGAAAATTAATCCATAAAGCAAGTAAGAAATTGAAAATTTATAAAGGATATTAATGCAAAAGCAAGATAAAATCATAAAAATGTTTAATGAAATAGCTCCGACCTATGATAAGGCTAATAGAATTTTGAGTTTTGGTGTTGATGTAAGTTGGCGTAAATTTGCTTGTAAAAGAGTTTTAAAGCTTTACCAAAAGGATAATTTAAACATAGTTGACGTGGCTTGTGGCACAGGAGATATGATAGAAATTTGGCAAGAAAGTGCGAAAAAATTAAATAAAAATATAGCCCACATCAAAGGTATTGATCCAAGTGAGGGTATGTTAAATATAGCAAAACAAAAATTCCCAAATATCGAATTTATAGAAGCTGGAGCGCAAGAATTGCCTTTGCAAAGTGAAAGTGTTGATATCGTAAGTATAAGCTATGGGATACGCAATGTAGTGGAGAGAGAAAAAGCCTTGAGAGAATTTTCAAGAGTGCTTAAACAAGATGGAATTTTTGTAGTTTTAGAATTTACTAAAAGAGAAAAAGGAGGTTTTGTAGCCTCTTGTAGGGATTTTTATCTTAAAAATATTTTACCAAGCTTGGGAGGAATGATAAGCAAAAATAAAAGTGCATACGAATACTTGCCTAATTCTATAGAAGGTTTTTTAAGTAAAGAGGAATTTATCGCCGAACTTAAACAGGTAGGTTTTGAAATGCTTGAATTTAAAAGTTTTAGTTTCGGCGTAAGTTCTATGTTTATAGCTAAGAAAGTCTAAAATTTAGACTTTCTTATCTTTTTTATTAAAAGGGGTATTAGTATAATTAGCACAGCTCCTATCAGTAAACTTTGAGCTATGATCCCACTCCAAAGTATTGAAAAATCTCCATTGCTGATAGATAAAGCTCTTCTTAGATTGGTTTCTAATTGTTCTCCTAATACAAAACCGAGTATAAGTGGAGCCATTGGAAATTCAAGTTTTCTTAAAAAATAGCCTAAAATACCAATAATTAAGATTAAAATGATATCAAAATCAGTACTATTGATAGAATAAACACCTATAATTGAAACAATTGCTATAATTGGAGCCAAGCTCCACATAGGTATGCTTAAAATTTTTACGAAAATTCCTACCAAGGGCAAATTCATTAAAAGTAAAATTACATTTGCAAATAACAAGGAAGCTATAAGTCCCCACACTATATTTACTTGATCAGTAAACATTGTAGGACCTGGAGTAATATTATAAAGTGTTAATGCGCCCATCATAACCGCAGTTGTTCCTGAACCTGGAAGACCAAGTGTTAACATTGGGATAAAAGAACCACAGGCTGAAGCATTATTAGCTGCTTCAGGGGCTGCCACACCTTTTAAATCTCCTTGGCCGAATTTACCCTTTTCACCGGCTATTTTTTTCTCACTCATATAAGTAATGGCACTAGCTATAGTTGCTCCAGCACCTGGTAAAACTCCTACAAAAAATCCTATAATAGAGGATCTTATAATAGTCCAAAAGCAAAAGAAGAATTCTTTGATATTTACCAAAATCTTACCTGTTTTATTGATGATGTTTTGACTTGTTTGAGTATGCTCTAACATTAGAAAAATTTCACTAACAGAAAAAAGTCCCATTACTAAAACAACAAAAGAAATTCCATCATATAAATGTGGACTATCAAAAGTAAAGCGATAAACACCTGTATTTCCATCTATACCTATAGTGGTTAAAAAAAGTCCTATCAAAGCTGATAGAAAAGATCTTATAGGTTTTTGGGCTAACATACTTCCTAAAGTTGCTAAACCGAAGACAATAAGAGCAAAATATTCAGCAGGACCAAATTTTAACGACCATTGTGCAATAAGTGGAGCAAAAAGTATAATACCGCAAATTGCTATAAATGAACCAATAAAAGAACTAAGAGCTGAGATGCTAAGAGCTTTTCCTGCTTGACCTTTTTTAGCCAAAGGATGTCCATCTAAGGTTGTCATAATAGCTGCTGCATCTCCAGGTATTCCAAGTAGTATGGAAGAAATTCTACCTCCATATTCACAACCCATATAAACCGTTGCAAGTAAAATAATTGCGGATTCTGCAGGTAAATTCATTGCAAAAGCTAGAGGAAGTAAAATGGCTACTCCATTAATGGGTCCAAGTCCTGGAAGCATACCTACAATAGTACCTATAAAACAACCGATTAAGGCTATAAGAATATTATAAGGATCTAAGGCTATGCTAAATCCTTGCATTAAATACATCCAAGTATCCATAAATTTCCTTTAATTAAAAATTATCAAATATAAAACCAAATGGCAAAGTAATTTGCAATAAAGTATTAAAGAGATAGTATAAAATAATACTACTTGAGATAGAAAAAACAATAGCTTTAATTAAAGTTGCCCCAAAAAGTAAAGTTATTGTAAAAATTAAAAAGATTGTGCAAATTATAAAGCCTAAAAACTCAAAAAAAAGCGCATAAATTAAAAAAGCTAAAGTTAAAACGATGAGCTTTTTCCAAAGGATAAAATCACCCCATTTAACCTTAGTATCTTCAGAGAAAAAAACAAGAAATATAGAACAAAGGGCGATTAAAATTAAAGTACCTACTGGAAAAGGACGCGGTCCTAAGGGCTCATAATTAAAATCTGAATGTATATTCCACCCTATGTAAATTCCAATTAAACTTATAACCAATAAAATTCCAGCGACAATTCTTATACTTGACATGATTTTACTTTATAAGATCGAATTCTTTGGCTAAAATTCTGTATTGATCAGTTTGTTTTTTGACAAAATCTTCTAACTCTTTACCTTTTTTATCGAATTCAAATAGAGATCTTTGTTTTAATTGATCTTTATATTCTTGGGTTTGTTGAAATTTATCAAATGCATCAAGCCACCAATTATAAGCTTCGTCTGAAACTTTTGCCCCCATATAGTAAGCTCTAATTACTGGCCATTCTACCTCATAACCCAATTCTTTAGCGGTTGGAATATTTGCTAAAGTGCCCGGAAGTCTCTTTGGGGAAAAGATAGCCAATACTCTAATAGTTCCTGTTTCGATTTGAGGTACAAGTTCAGCTATGCCTGCGCTAATCACATCAATATGATTTCCTAAAAGAGAAGTTAAAGCATCTCCTCCTCCTTCAAAAGCCACATAGCGTATCTTTTTTACATCGATATTAATAGTTTTTGCAAGTAATGCTGTTTGCATCCAGTCTTGTCCTCCTATTGAACCTCCCGCACCTATACTAATAGAATTTGGGTCTTTATGCAAGGCATTTATTAGATCTTCTAAATTTTTATAAGGAGAGTCTGATTTGACGGCTATCATTCCGTAATCTACACCCGCTGAAGCAAGCCATTTGACATTATTTTCATTATATTTTCCATGTTTTCCTGTGGCTATATTCAGTAATGTCCCACTTGAAAAAGCTACAACAACATTACCATCTTTAGATCTATTATTAACCATAGTGTTATAAGCTACAACACCTACTCCTCCGGGCATATAGGTAACTCTCATAGGAGTTGAAATAATGTTAGCTTTAAGCATACCTACTTGAATTAGCTTACATGTTAGATCAAAACCGCCTCCAGGTTGAGCTGGGGCAATACACTCGGGACGGTTAGGTTCTTTAGCAAAAGTTAACGAAAAACCAAAAATCAAAACAGAACAAAAAATTTTTAATTTCATGATAAAATCCTTTAATTTTTAAGTTTGAAATATATAAGTATTATATATAATCTTTTTTATAAAATTTACTATTTTTATAAGATAAAGATTAAAATTCTTAAAAAAATGTAACTTTATTATACAAAATATAGTTAAATTGATACTTTTTGCAATACTTTATATATGGAAAATCATGAAAGTAAGCGAATTAAATTTAAAAGCCAAGGCTTTATTGGAAACACATCTTAATGATATTGTTTTAAGCGGAGAGCTTTCAAAAATCACCATGCACGGATCAGGACATTGGTATTTTGATCTAAAAGATGAAAAATCAAGTATAGCTTGTGCTATGTTTAAAGGAGCTAATTTAAAAGTCGGGTTTAAACCAGCGGTGGGGGATTTTTTAGAGCTTGTTGGAAGTGTGAGTTTGTATGCTGAAAGTGGGCGTTATCAATTTATTGCAAGTAGCATGAAAAAAGCGGGAATGGGAGATTTAGAGGCTCAATTTCTAGCATTAAAAGAGCGCTTGCAAAAAGAAGGATTGTTTAATAGTGAGTATAAAAAAACCTTGCCTCAATTCCCTAAAAAAATCGGAATCATCACTTCAAAGACTTCAGCGGCCTTGCAAGATATGTTAAAACTTATCAATCAAAAAGAATATTTTCTAGCTAAAATTTATGTTTTTAACGCACTTACGCAAGGAAGTGGCGCAGCTTATTCTTTGATTCAAGCTTTAAAAAAAGCTGATGAGATAGGATTAGATGTTATCATTATCGCTAGAGGGGGTGGTAGCAGAGAGGATCTTTTTTGTTTTAATGACGAGGGCTTAGCAAGGGAAATTTTTAAAGCTAAAACACCCATTATTTCGGCAATTGGTCATGAGATTGATTATGTGATCAGTGATTTTGTAGCTGATTTTAGAGCACCCACTCCATCGGCTGCTATTGATACTTTGCTTTATTCTAGACTTGATTTAGAACAAGGACTTGATCTTTTGGAAGAAAAATTGACAAAGCTTTGGGAAAGTAAATTAGAATATTGTGAAAATTTACTCAGCAATCTACACAAATTTTTTAAAGCAAAATCTTTAGAAACTATGATAGAGGTAAAAGAAAAACAGCTTGCATTTTTGCTTAAGCAAGCAAAAATCATAATAGAAAGCAAAATTCAAAAAGCTGAATTAGAACTGCAAAAACTCCAAAATGCTTTTTTTCAGCATGAAAATTTTTTTAAAAAAAGCAAAAACCTAATTTCCATTAAAAAAAATGGTAAAATAGCAAATTTAGAAGAGCTAAAAAGTGAAGATATCATCACTTTGAGTTCTCAAACTTTACAAAAAGAAGCAAAAATTCTATAAGGAAAAATAATGAGAAAAATTAATTTTAGCGCAGGTCCATCTACTTTACCTTTGGAGCTTTTAGAATATGCCAAAAATGAGCTTTGTGATTATCAGGGCAAGGGCTATTCTATCATGGAAATTTCTCACCGTTCAAAGGTATTTGAAGAAGTGCATTTTGGAGCAATGCAAAAAGCAAAAGAACTTTATGGTTTAAATGATGACTATGAGGTTTTATTTTTGCAAGGTGGTGCGAGTTTGCAATTTGCTATGATACCTATGAATTTATCTTTAGGCGGGGTTTGTGAGTATGCAAATACAGGAGTTTGGACTCAAAAAGCTATAAAAGAAGCTCAAATTTTAGGGGTAAATGTCAAGGTTGTTGCTAGTAGTGAAGAAAGTAAGTTTGATCATATACCTCAAGTTGAGTTTAGTGATAATGCCAATTATGCCTATATTTGCTCAAATAATACTATTTATGGCACACAATTTAAAAACTATCCTAAAACCAAAGCCCCTTTAATCGTGGATGCTTCGAGTGATTTTTTCTCAAGAAAAGTTGATTTTTCAAATATTGCGCTTTTTTATGGCGGAGTACAAAAAAATGCAGGAATTTCGGGCATCAGCTGTCTTTTTATACGCAAAGATATGCTAGAAAGATCTCAAAATAAAAACTTGCCAAGTATGTTAAAATACTCCATACATGCACAAAATCAATCTTTGTTTAATACTCCTCCGACTTTTGCAATTTATATGTTTAATCTTGAAATGAAATGGCTTTTAGATCAAGGTGGACTAGATGCTATCGATGCTAAAAATTCTCAAAAAGCTGCGATGCTTTATGAGTGTATTGATTCAAGTGAAGGATTTTACAAGGGACATGCTGATAAAAAAGATAGATCCTTGATGAATGTAAGCTTTAATATCGCTAAAAATTCAGAACTTGAACCAATATTTGTAAAAGAAGCTGAAGAAGTGGGTATGCTAGGACTTAAAGGTCATAGAATTTTAGGAGGAATTCGCGCAAGTATTTATAATGCTGTTACTTTAGATCAGGTTAAAACCCTGTGTGAATTTATGAAAGAATTTGCTAAAAAATATAACTAAACTAATCCTTCTGCCACTTTGCATAAAATTCACTCAAAGGTGGCAGAAAATTTACTCAAGTTTTAAATAAAAAATCCCAAAAAAGTAAAAATAGAAATATGTAAATTTTCAAAATAAATTTAATCCAATAAAATATCTAGTATTAAGATATAGAAAGTTTAATTAGATTTGGTTCAAATCTTTTTTAAGGTAAATTTTACACAGTGTTAAAATGTAAATTTAAGGTTTTAGGAGAAATTCTCACCACCAAATTTAAGCAAGGCAGAACCCCAAGTAAAACCACCGCCAAAAGCATCAAGCAGGATCAAATTCCCTTTTTTAAGACGACCCTCTTCATAGGCATCATTCATCGCCATAGGGATAGAAGCAGCTGAGGTATTGCCATATTTGTGCACAGTTACAACGCATTTTTCATCGCTTAAATTCAGTCTTTCTTGCACAGCTTTAATAATGCGTAAATTTGCTTGGTGTGGGATAAAAAGATCAATTTGTTCAGGCAAAATTTGATTTTTAGATAAAATTTCAACGACATCATTGCTTAAAGTTTGCACCGCTATTTTAAAGACTTCATTACCTTTCATTTTCATTGCTAGGCTTGAAGCTTCTTTTGATTCTTGAGAGCGTTCTGTCATTAGTAAATCACCATAATTTCCATTGCTTGCTGTATGTACATCGATTATAGGATTATTCTCATCAAGACTTACTACTCCAGCACCTGCACCATCGCCAAAAAGTATACAAATACTCCTATCGGTATAATCCATGATAGAGCTTGCCTTTTCGGCTCCTATGATTAAAACATTTTTTTTCAAACCACTTTCTACAAGAGCCTTAGCTTGCTCTAAAAGATAGATAAAACCTGAGCAGGCTGCTGAAATATCAAAGGCACTGATTCCATTAAGTCCTAAATTTGCTGCGATTTTACAAGCAGTTGAAGGCATGGTAAAATAATCAGGGCTTAAGGTAGCTACTAGTATCGCATCAATATCTTGTGGTTTTAAATTCGCTCTTTCTATAGCTTTTATAGCTGCTTTGGTGCCTAAATCACTTGTGCTTTCATCTTTGCTTGCAATGCGTCTTTCTTTTATACCTGTGCGTCTTGTGATCCACTCATCTGTTGTATCAATAATCTTTTCAAGATCGTGATTACTTAAAATTTGTTCAGGTATATAAGAAGCTATACTTTTTAAACTCGCTTTAGGCATTGTATTTCTCAAGCTCCTTTTCTATTATTTGATTGATATTTGATTCACTAAAGTTAATAGCCTGAAAAATAGCATTTTTGATTGCTCTAGCATCGCTTTTTCCATGACTTATAATAACGCAGCCGTTGACACCAAGCAGTGGGGCGCCACCATATTCTTGCCAATCAATATGTTTTTTAAGTCTTTTAAATGAAGGTTTCATTAGCAATGCGCCTATTTTTGATATCAAAGATTGCTTGATTTCATTTTTTAAAATGTGGATAATTGCTGTAGCTACGCCTTCACAGGCTTTTAGGATTACGTTGCCATCAAATCCATCACAAACTAAGACATCAACTTCACCATTAAAAATATCTCTACCTTCAGCATTTCCAACAAAACTAGGAATTTGTTTCATAAGCTGATGAGCCTCTTTAGTAAGTTCATTGCCTTTACACTCTTCTTCGCCATTAGACAATAAAGCCAGGCGAGGTTTTGAAATTTTCATAATTTCTTTTGCATAAGCATCGCCCATTATAGCAAATTGAAATAAATTTTCGGCTTTACAGTCGGTATTTGCACCCACATCTAAAAACAAAGTTTTACTTGTAGTATTTGGCATTAAGGTTGCAATTGCGGGCCGTAATACTCCTTTGAGTCTGCCTAATCTTAAAGTTGCTAAAGACATACTTGCACCACTATGTCCTGCTGAAACAGCGGCTTTTGCTTTTCCATTTTTGACAAGTTCGATGGTTTTATAAATCGTAGTTTCTTTTCTTTTTAGGGCATCTGTTGCATTTTCATTCATAGAGAAAACTTCATTGGCATTCTCATATTGAATGTATTGTTCTAAATTTTTAGGTATTAGAGGTCTTAAAATATTGGGATTTCCCACTAAGATAGCATTAAAAGGCCTTTCTTTTAAAGCCTCGATAACGCCTTCTATAATGGGCTTTTCTCCAAAATCTCCGCCCATTGCATCTATAGCAATGTCAATCATTGATTTTAGTATTCCTTAGTATTTGGATTTGCACGATGAGGCATTTTGTAGCTTCCATCTTTGTCTTTTATAGGCATAGGAAGACTTACTTTATAGTGAGTTCTGCGTTTTGCTGCACGAGTTTTACTCACTCTTCTCTTAGGTACTGCCATTTTATCTCCTTTTTTAAAATTTGTTAGCTTTTATTTTTGCAATTATTACAATAAAAATAATCACTCAAATAAGCTTCAAGCTCACTAACTGCAACTTCTATTAAATCAATATGACCATCAAAAAATTCAATGGTATTGCTTAATTCATTCGTATTATCTTTAAAAATACCATCACTTGCAAAAAGATCCAAATTTTCTTTTATTTCAAGCTCAAGTTCTTCACCACAGCTATCACAAGGTCTATAAACAAAACCTTGCATTGTGGCATTTATTTTAACAAGTTTAGGATTTACTTTTACTAAATTTCCTTCAAAAACAACATTTTCAAGATTGAGTTTAAAAGGATAGTTAGTATTGTTAATCCTAGAAAAGGCTATTTTCATTAGCAAATTTCGTTAGATTTAAAGAAAAATTCAATTTCAATTTTTGCATTTTGTAAGCTATCGCTTCCATGAACAGCGTTTGCGTCAATGCTTTCAGCAAAATCTGCTCTAATGGTGCCAGGTTGTGCTTCTTTTGGGTTTGTTGCTCCCATTAAATCTCTATTTTTAAGAACAGCACCTTCGCCTTCTAAAACAGAAACCACAACAGGGCCGCTGATCATAAATTCAACCAAATCTTTAAAAAAAGGTCTTTCTTTGTGAACAGCATAAAAAGCTTCAGCTTGTTCTTTGCTAAGTTGAACTTTTTTCATAGCAGCAATTCTTAATCCATTACTTTCGAAACGATCTAAAATTTTACCTATAACACCTTTTTTTACGGCATCAGGTTTGATAATCGATAGGGTTTTTTCCATTTTGATTATACTCCTTGGTTTTTATAAAGCTTAAAATTATACTTGAATTTGTTTAAAAAAAGTTAAAAAGAGGCTAGCTTTTTAACTAGCCTTTGTAGAATTATGCAAAAACTGGGGTAGTTCCATCTCTCATATCGCTACCGATATTATCACGACTTGGTTGCCCTGAAGCAATTTCACTCCATACTATACAGCCATCAGTTGGGCATGCGCTTGCACAAGCTGGTTGATCATTGTGTCCTACACATTCAACACATTTATCCGCATAGACATAATATCTATCTTCACCCTCTGGGTTATTAGCATCATCAACGATAGCACTAACTGGGCATTCATCGATACAAGAACCACAAGCAATACAACTATCTGTAATTTTTACAGCCATTTTGTCTCCTTTTTGATTAATATGAAATTTACTTTTTTCAACTAAGCATTTTATCAAAGTATTCTTAAAAAACTATAATTTTGATAATCAAAAAATATATATATTTGATAATTTTTAGATTTTGATTATCATTTATAATATAATATAGAATATTATAAAAAATATTTTCAAAAATTTATTATCATTTAAAAATCTTTAAAGGATTTAAACGATATAATTTCGCTATCAATAAAATTTATTAATTAGGAGAAAAACATGATAGTTACAAAAAAAGCTTTAGACTTTACTGCTCCAGCAGTATTAGGAAATAACGAAATCGTTGAAGATTTTAATCTTTATAAAAATATAGGCCCAAAAGGTGCGGTAGTATTTTTCTATCCAAAAGATTTTACTTTTGTTTGTCCTTCAGAAATAATTGCTTTTGATAAAAGATATCAAGAATTTAAAAATCGTGGTATTGAAGTAATCGGAATTTCAGGCGACAATGAATTTTCACATTTTGCATGGAAAAACACTCCAGTAAATCAAGGGGGTATTGGTCAAGTTAAATTCCCACTTGTTGCAGATTTAACTAAACAAATTGCTAGAAATTTTGATGTACTTTATGCAGAAGCAGTTGCTCTTCGTGGTTCTTTCTTGCTTGATGCAGATGGAACAGTTCGCCACGCTGTAGTTAATGACTTACCACTTGGAAGAAATATTGATGAAATGATTAGAATGGTAGATACTATGCTTTTCACTAATGAACACGGTGAAGTTTGCCCTGCAGGTTGGAACAAAGGTGATGCTGGTATGAAAGCTAACCCTAAAGGTGTTGCTGAGTATCTTGATAAAAACGAAGATAAACTATAATAACAAGCCCTTAAAAAAGGGCTTTTCTTCTTGATAAAATTTCTTCTCTTAGTTTTAATTAAAATTCATTATTTTTCTATATAATTTTATCTAATTTTACAGACTTAAATTTAGGCTAGTTATGGCAGGTGAAGATCAAGAAAAAACTGAAGAACCCACGTCCAAGAAAATAGAAGACGCAAGAAAAGAAGGCAATGTCCCTAAATCCCAAGACGCAGCAGCTATTGTTACTTTAATAGTTGGTTTTGTGATTACACTTTTTATGATGGGTTTTATTGGCGAAAGAATTACTAATCTATATAGATATTATCAAAGTTTTATTGGTGTTGAATTTGATTTGCGTATTATCCAAGCCATTATGATTAAAAGCATTTTTGAAGTTTTGATTTTGCTAGCACCTATAGTTTTGAGTATTATGATCGCAGGTATTTTAGGTAATGTTATGCAGTTTGGTTTTATTTTTACGACCAAACCTATAATGCCTAATTTAGGAAAAATCAATCCATTAAAAGGCTTAAAAAATTTATTTTCTTTAAAAAAGCTTGTCGAGAGTGTTAAGATCGTGCTTAAGGTAGGCGTAGTATTTACTGTAGCTTTTATAGTGCTTTTAAAATTTATGCAAGAATTACCTTTGGTTGAGCGTTATAATATCATTGGACAACTCATTTGGCTTAGGGATAGGGCTATTATTTTGGCAGCTATTGTAATCATAGCATTTTTAGTGATTGCTGTTTTGGATATTTTTTTGGTGCGTTTTCAGTATTTTAAAGGTTTGCGAATGAGCAAGCAAGAAATTAAAGATGAATACAAGCAAATGGAGGGAGATCCTCAGGTAAAAGGGAGGATTCGTCGCTTACAAATGGAAGCAGCACGCCGCCGTATGGTTCAAGATGTTGCAGGGGCGGATGTGGTTATTACAAACCCGACGCATTATGCTGTAGCGATTCGTTATGATACAACAAAAGAACAAGCTCCTAGAGTTGTGGCTAAAGGAGTAGATTTTTTGGCACTTCGTATAAAACAGGTTGCTTATGATAATAATGTAGTTGTTTATGAAAATCCGCCTTTAGCGAGAGAGCTTTATAAGGCTTGTGATATTAATGATCTTATTCCTAGAGAAATGTTTAAAGCTGTAGCAGAGGTACTTGGATTTGTTTACAATACTAACAATAAAAGTCGTTTAGCAGGACAGGTCAAGAAAAATAACTAAGCAAATAAATTTTATTATTTGCTTTTTTCTATAAGATCAAGCACTGATTGTTTTGCGTCACTATCCTTAATATCTACTTTAAAATAAATTTGCACTCTATTGTTTTCTAAAGCTTGTGGATTTCCATTGATGGGACTATTTAATCCATAGCTTTTAAGGTTTATATTTTTGGTGCTAACTCCGCCTTCTATAAGATATTTTAAAACATTTTCTGCTCTTGTATAGCCTAGATCATAGCTTCTTAAGGCTGAGTCACTATTGTCAGTATAACCTCTGATTTCAATTTCTATTTGAGGAGGTAAGTATGAAATAAGCTGAGCAATGCGTTTAAGATAATCTTGAATATCTGCAGATACTATTTGTGCACTTCCTCTTTCAAATTCAACCTTGGAAGGTAGGTTAAGTATTTCTTGATTTTCGGATTGATCAAGAGCGGCTTGAAGTTTTTTAATAACTTCTTGTTGATTTACGGCCATTTGTTTAAGTTTGCTCAATTCATCTTCTTTTTCTTCTTGAGAACCCTTATATTTATAAGTATCTTGTGTTTCTTGTTGCACGGTTTGGGTTGCAGTATAATCAAAGATTTTTACAAATTCGGTTTTCAGTGCTTCTGCTTTAGCAGGATTAGTTTTAGATATCGCCCAAAGAGCAATAAAAAGCGCCAAAAGCAAACTAAGAAAGTCTGCATAAGGCACAGCCCATTTTTCACCGGCAGGACATTCTGGACATTTGTGTTTTTTAGCCATGATTAACCTTTATCAAATTGTGAAATTCTTGGATCGTCATGACTTAAAAAGTTAAAAAGTTTTGCTTCTAAGTCTCTAGGATTAGCTCCTTCTGCTATACCCTTAATTGCTTCTGTTATAACAATTTGTTCTTTTACAAGATCCATACCATTAGCCTTCATCTTTCTTCCCCAAGGAGCAAAAAGTGCATATGCACCGAAAATACCTGTAACCGTAGCCGTAAAAGCACCTGAAATACCTGCTGCCATTGCTTGAGGATTATCTAGAAGTTTCAGTGCTAAAATCAACCCAAAAACCGCTCCAACAAGTCCCATAGTAGGACAAGTTTCACCAAAGATTATCCAGTATTCTGCACATTCTTTATAGTGTTCTTCAAGTTGTTCGGTTTGAATTTCCATACTTTCATGAATTTCTTCAAAACTTTTTCCATCTACTAGCATCATCATAGCATTTCTTAAAAATTCATTTTCAATTTCATTTGTTCTTGATTCTAAAGCCAAAAGACCATCTCGGCGTGCAATAATTGCGAATTCGATAAGCTGAGCTATTCTTTCAGGTAGATTTACACCTGAACCTTTAAAAACGATTTTAAGTTCTTTATAGGCTGCTTTTACAATTTTTTTATGAGTTGAAGTCATGGCACAAAAAGCTGCCGTTGGCATAACGATTAGAAAAGAAGAAAGGTGGATAACATGCAGAGGATTTCCTCCCTCGAGTATATCTCCTACTGAGATACTAGTTACTGCAAGAACCATTCCTAATATGGTTGAAAGATCCATTAAATCACTCCTTGATTATTTTAAATCGCCCCATTTTTTGGCGATACTTGAGCTTGTTTTTAATTTTACCTTTAATTTTACTATATTTTCCATAATATCACTAGTTTTTTTCACAAAATTTTCACATAATTCATCTTTAACTTCAAAGATAAGTTCATCGTGAATTTGCAAGATAAGCCTTTTATCTTGATCTAAAATTTTAGCAATTTCTAGCATGGCAAATTTTATAATATCTGCAGCTGATCCTTGTAAAATCGAATTTATACTTTCTCTTTCATACATAGCCACTTGCATGGGCTTAGCATTTTCAAAGTCAAAATAGCGTTTGCGTCCGCTTAAGGTGCTAATAAAACCATTAGCCTTGGCTTCATTTTTTACTTTTTCGAAATAACTTTTAATGCTAGTAAAATTTTCAAAATATTTTTCTATATAGGTTTTAGCTAAGTTGGCTTCAATTTTTAGATTTTTGCTTAAGGTTTTATAACCCATACCATAAATCAAGCCAAAATTAATACTTTTTGCTATACTTCTTGTTTCATAATTACTCTCGCCAAATATCATTATAGCGGTTCTTGCATGTATATCCTCATCGTTTTTAAAAGCATTTAAAAGTTTTTCATCTTCGCTAAAGTGCGCTAGCATTCTAAGTTCGATTTGAGAATAATCAAGGCTGATAAAACTAAATCCCTCTTTGGCTACAAAGCAAGATTTGTAATCTTTTGCATATTGTCCATGCGCGGGGATATTTTGTAAATTGGGATCCTTAGATGAAAGACGGCCTGTAGCAGTACCTGTTTGTAAAAAGCTCGAATAAATTCTTGAATTTTCATCTTTTAAGGCAAGTTTTAACAAAGGCTCGCAATAAGTCGAATAAAGCTTGGCCAGTTCTCTATAATCTAAAATTTTAGAAATAGCAGGATGTTTATCGAGAAGTTCATTTAAGACTTTTTCATCGGTAGAATACCCTGTCTTACCTTTTTTTCCACTTGGAAGCTTGAGTTTTTCAAAAAGTATATCGCCTACTTGTTTTGGGGAATTAAGATTGAATCTATCTTCACATAAAGCATAGATTTCTTCGCTTAAAATTTTAATTTCAGATTCAAATTTTTTCATGAGAATTTCAAGAGCATGCGTATCGAGTTTTATGCCATTTTCTTCCATCATTATAATAATTTTAATAAAATCAAATTCATAATTTTTAGCAAGATCAAGCAAATGAGGTTCAAGATTTTTTAAAAAATAAAGATAAAATCTTAAAGTGATATAAGCATCTTCAGCTGCATACTTGCAAGCTTTTTCAAGTTCTACGCTTGCAAAATTTTCTCCTTTTTTTACAAGACTTTCAAAATGTAAGGTTTCATAATTAAAAAGTCTTAGAGCCAAATCATCCATATTGACTCTTAAGGAAGGATTTTTAAGCCATGCTAAAATCATAGTATCGGCATATTTTTGCGGCAAAGAGAGTTTAAAATTATTTTCTATGATTTTAAAATCATATTTAAGATTATGCCCTATGATAAAATGCTTAAAAATAAGCTCTATAGCTTTTTTAGCGCTTTGTAATGATACTTGTTTGCTTACACCTAAATAATTATGAGTAAGAGGTACATAAAAGGCTTCATTTTCACTCATACAAAAACTAAATCCTACAATTTTTGCTTCTTTGGTATCAATGCTTGTGGTTTCAGTATCAAAAGCTATGATACTTTCTTGTTCAAGAGAATTTAAAATTTCAAAGAGTTTGTCTTCATCTTGGATAAGAGTGGCTTTAAAGCCTAAATTTTTATCTCTATTGTCAGGGTTTTGGCGAAGTTTTTTAAGCAAGACATTGAGTTCATAATGCTCTAAAATTTCAAGAACTTTTAAAAGAGGCTCATCTTGAGGAAAATCAGCTTTTTCTAGCAAGTTGCTTACTTCTAAATCCTCATACAAAGAAGCAAGTTTTTTACTAAGAAAAGCATTTTCTTTGCCTTCTAGAAGCAATTTACGACTTCTTTCATTGCGCACCAAAGTCAAATTTTCATAAATGCCTTCAATACTCCCAAATTCATCAAGCAATGTTTTAGCACCTTTTGCTCCTATGCCTTTAACTCCTGGGATATTATCCGAGCTATCTCCACATAAGGCTAAAAAATCTTTAATTTGATAAGGTTTGACACCGTATTTCTCAAAGCAAGCTTCTTCATCATAGTCATTTTTTGAAATAGGGCTATAAATACTTGTTTTACCATCTTTTATAAGCTGATAAAGATCTTTATCTTGTGTTATAATGCGTACAAAAATATCTTTATCTTTACAAGTTTTAACCACTGAAGCGATGATATCATCTGCCTCATAACCCTCGTAAGAGGCACTCATAAAGCCCATTTTTTCTATCATTTCTATACAGATTGGAATTTGTTCTAAAAGTTCGGGTGGGGGTGGGGTGCGATTTTTTTTATAATTTGGATCAATATCGCTACGAAATGTCTTACCCTTAGAATCTAGTGCAAAAATAATATAATCGCTTTTGTATTCGTTTTTAAGACTATAGATAAAATTAGCAAAACCGCTAATCATTCCACTGGCTTGCCCTTGAGAATTTTTAAATCCTTTGAGTGCATAATAAAGACGAAAAAAGAAGCCAAAAGTATCGATAATAGTTAAAGTTTTCATGGTTGTCTTTCTTAGTGGGTTTTAAATTATTATCCCAAAATTCACTTTAAAGATTGATGATTTTTATAAAGAATTAGCGATAAAAATTATAAAAATATAGCGGCTTAATTTGCCAAGACTTATGAAAAAACAAGCTTTGATGAAAGGGTATTTTGCAAAACCAAGGCCTAAAGCAAAGATATCGCCTATTAAGGGTAAAAAGGTTAAAAAAGCATAAAGACTTCCAAATTTAGTAAAATTTGCATTGAATTTATCAAGCTTTTTTAAAGATTTGGAAAAATATTTTTCTAAAATTTTTTCTTTGCCAAGATAGGCTAGAGCATAGGTGCTTAAGCTTCCTAGGGTATTGCCTAAAGTAGCTATAAATAAAACCAAATGAGCATTAAAATCAAGTTTTATAAAAGCTACAACAAAGGCTTCACTTGCAAGAGGTAAAAGCGTGCTTGAAAGAAAACATACGATAAAAAACCCTAAATAATTGATATCATTGTATAAAAAATCAAACATTAAAACTCTTTTTACGCATTAAAATCAATAAAATAAAAAGATAAATAGGCAAAACAAAAGGCGTGGTAAAATCCATAAATTTAAATTCTGTTAAAATTGTACACAAACAAGCATATACAAAAAAGATTTTAAAAAGGTGACTTTGAAAAAATTTATCTAAAAACAAAAGATAAATTAAACAAACACCAACATCAAGAAATGCCTTGTAATACCAAAAAATACTTTCTTTTTGCTCTATACCTTCAAGTAAATTAGCAATAGTACTTATTACCATAAGCACAAAACAAAAAAAGGAATAAGGTATAAATTTTTCTTTTCTGGAAATATAAAAGAAAAATAAATGCACAAAGAAAAATGATATTATTAATAAAAAAGCTAAAATAGAATGTAAAAAGCGTAAATTTTGCGTTAAATGATAAAGTTTTTGATCGGCTAAATTTAGCATTTCAAAGCTTTGTGGCGGTGTTTCATAAGCACTATAATCAATAATTAAATAATGATTAAAAATAAAAACCAAAGCACTCTGGCTTAGACTTATAAAAATGGTAAATAAAATACTAAATTCAAATATTTTCTTTTTCATTGGATATAAGCTTTAAGTTTGGGATAATTTGATATTTTGGTTTTTACTAAGCGCGAAAGCAAATAGTGCGTAATAAATGGTAAATAATAAGCCTGCAAAGAAAAAAATCATAAAATAAGCGATAATTAAAGCAAGAGAATGCTCACTATAAATTAGAACAAACATAAGTATATAGATAATTATCAAAATCGCACTTTTGAAAATAAAACAAAGTTTAAAATAAATCTTATTTTCACATAAAGTTTTTAAAGTCTTAAAAAATATAAAAGTATAAAAAATGGCTATTGCAAGACATAAAAAAGAAAAGCCATATAGAAAAATACGTAATATCTTATCAACAACAGGACTAGCAATAAGATAATTCAAGCTTAATAAAGCGATAAATTGAGTAAATGCAGCTATAAAAAAACTGATCAATAAAACCTTACTTTGACTTACAAAATAAAGTTTTAAAATCATAATCAAATAAGAAATTAAAAAAATTGCATTAAAAACCATAGCTAAAATATTAGTGTTAGAATTAAATTTCAACAATTTTAAATCATAGGCAAAATCAAGAATAATGGGTAAAAACTGAAAACAAACACAAAGTAAAAAACTTATAAAAACTACCCACGCAAGCTTTTTGATACTTTTAAAATCATTTTGTCTTTGAATTTCAAACATTTGATGAAAGTTTAAATTTGACATTTTTTTCCTTTAAAATTAAACTCGATACAGCTTTTTTAAAGTTTCATACCTATCAAAAGCATAAGCAAAAGTTAAAAAATGTAAAGTAAGAAAGAAAAATAAAAAGCTTAATTTCTCAAAAAATAAAAATGCCAAAAGCATACATAAAAACACAAAATAAAAGGACATTTTCACTTCTTTAAAAAGCAAAGCAAGAGTGAGTGAAAATAAAAAATAAAAAACGAAAAATAAAGCTAAAAGCCCTAAAAATAAAATTTTATTTTCCAAAAGAAAAAAAGATAAGCCAAGGCTTGTAATGGCAAGCAAAAAATAAATTAAAATTTTATTAGAAGAAAATAAAAAATAAATTCTTACCACCATAAAAATAAAAGCAAGAACTATATAAATCCAAGAAAAAAAGCATAAAAATCTACCGCTGATACAAAGAAATTCACAATGTAAACTTCCCACATTTTCATAAGAAAAAAAGTAAAAAAAATTATATAAAGCACAAAAAAATATATAAATACTTAATCTTTTAATCTTAAAAAATGATATTTTTTGTTCCTGTGTCATTTTAACTCTTTGCGTTTTTAAGCTCTAAATCCAAATAATATCCTGTATAAGATTTTGTTTTCTTATGATCTTTTGCGACTTTTTCCACGCTTCCTGTACTAATGATTTTTCCACCCTTTACTCCGCCTTCTGGACCCATATCGATGATATAATCAGCATTTTTAATCACATCTAAATTATGTTCTATCACAAAAACAGAATTTTTAAGATCGACTAAGTGTTGTAAAACTAAAACGAGTTTATTGACATCTTCAAAATGTAGCCCCGTGGTTGGTTCATCAAGTATGTAAAGCGTTTTTCCTGTGTCACTGCGGCTTAATTCTTTTGCAAGTTTTATCCTTTGCGCTTCACCCCCACTTAAAGTCGTTGCATTTTGTCCTAGGGTAAGATAATCAAGTCCGACTTTTACTAAGGTATCAAGTTTTTGTTTGATTTTTGGCACAGCTGCAAAAAATTCACTTGCTTCTAAAACGCTCATATTTAAAATTTCACTGATATTTTTGCCTTTGTATTTAATCTCTAGCGTGGCATCATTATAGCGTTTGCCATGGCAAGTATCGCAAACCACCATTACATCGGGCAAGAAGTGCATTTCTATTTTAATCTCTCCATCGCCACTGCATTTCTCACATCTTCCACCCTTAACATTAAAAGAAAAACGCCCCGCTTTATAGCCTCGCATTTTAGCTTCTTTGGTAGCAGCAAAAAGATTGCGAATTTCATCCATGGCACCTGTATAAGTAGCAGGATTTGATCGCGGGGTTCGTCCTATAGGACTTTGATCAAGATAAATAACCTTATCTAGTTTTTCAAGCCCTTCAATCTGCACCCCACCTAATTTCTTTACTTTTTTGGCGCGGTTTAATTCTTCTTGTGCAAAAGGCAGTAAGGTTTGAAGTATGAGAGAGCTTTTTCCAGATCCTGAAACACCTGTGATCGCGACTAAATTTTGCAAAGGAAAAGAAACGCTTAGATCTTTGATATTATTGATATTTACATTTTTAAGTTCTAGCCATTCTTTTTGCTCTCTGTTTTGAAGCTGTGAAATTTGCTTCTTGCCGTTCATATAAAGTGCGGTTTCACTTTTGCTTTTTAAAAGTTCTTTATAAGTTCCAGCAAATACCACTTCGCCTCCAAATTTTCCTGCTTTTGGGCCAATATCTACGATAAAATCAGCTTCTTCTATAGTCATTTTATCGTGCTCTACAACAATTAGAGTATTGCCTTTTTGTTGTAAATTTCTTAAAGTTTTAATCAGTTTTGCAGTATCTCTTTCATGAAGTCCGATACTAGGTTCATCTAAAACATACATCACCCCACTTAAACCACTGCCAATTTGTGAAGCGATGCGAATTCTTTGTGCCTCACCTCCGCTAATCGTCCTTGCATCGCGTCCTAAAGATAAATAGCCTAGTCCTACATCATATAAAAAGAAAAGTCTTTCGTTGATTTCTTTTAATATGGGTTCAGAGATAAGTCTTTCTTGCTCGCTTAAATAAGAGAAATTTTTCTTATTTGCAAAAAAGCTAGTGCTATCTTCTATACTCATATCTAAAATTTCGCCTAGTCCTTTAGAGGCTACTTTTACGGCTAAACTTTCGGGTCTTAAACGATGACCTGCACAATCTTTGCAAATTTTTTCACTCATGTATTCTGCTAAGTCTTTTTCATCTTTTAGCATTTCATAAGCCATTTTTACCACACCTTCAAAGGTGCGTTTGAGGCGATTTCTTTTCCAAAAAAAGTCAATGGTTTTTGCATTTCCGTATAGCACAAGGCGTTTTTGTTCTTCGCTAAGTTCAGCAAAAGGGAGTTTAATAGGAATTTCATTTTGCTCGCAAAAAGCAATTAAAAATTTATAATAATAGCTTTTGTTAAATCCATACATTATTTTTACCGCGCCATTTTCAAGACTTAGGTTTTCATCGATGATTTTTTTCATATCTAGGGTATAGCGAATTCCAAGTCCATCACAGGCTTCACAAGCCCCTTTTGGAGAGTTAAAAGAAAAACTTAAAGGCTCAAGAGGAACAAAGGAAATTTTACAAGCAAAGCAAGCGGAGTGTTCGCTAAAGTGATAGTGCTTATTAAGTCCTACTTCATCGGGATTTAAGACTTCTATCTCGATTTCTCCAAAGCTTTCTTCCAAACCTTTTTCTATATCGCTTGCAAGGCGAGAAAGTAGATCTTCTTGTATTTCGAGTCTATCAATGACGAGTTTTATCGTATGTTTTTTAGTTTTTGAAAGTTCTATATCTTCATCAAGTCTTACTAAAACCCCATCAATTTGCGCTCTTACATAGCCTTTATTGCGCAAATTTTCAAGTAAATCCGCATAAGTTCCTTTTTTTTCACGTACCAAAGGAGCGTAGATGATGATTTTAGCTCCTTTTGGAAATTTTAAAATTTCTCCTACTATATCGCTTGCACTCATGGATGAGATTTTTTGTCCGCATTGATGGCAATGCTGAATCCCCACTCTTGCATATAAAAGTCTTAAATAATCATAAATTTCAGTGATGGTTCCGACTGTAGAACGCGGATTTTTAGAAGTGGTTTTTTGATCAATCGCAATAGCAGGGGTTAAACCTTCGATTTTATCCACATCGGGTTTGCCTACCTTGTCTAAAAATTGTCTTGCATAAGCACTCAAACTTTCTATATAACGGCGTTGACCTTCGGCATAGAGTGTGCCAAAAGCAAGGGTTGATTTTCCACTACCGCTTAATCCTGTAAAAACAATGAGTTTATTTTTTGGAATTTCAAGATGAATATTTTTAAGATTATTTTCCTTTGCGCCAATGATTTTTATCGTATCATTCATAAGTTTTTCCTAAGCATTAAATAAATTTAATATTTTAACATAAAAATATAAAAATTATGTTTTTAAATTTTTTAGCATTTTAATGGATTAAAATGCTAAAATTCCAAGTTTTCTAAGCAGAGAAAGAGTGGTTGCAAGTATGGATAAAGCATATACGCAAAGTAAAATTTTTCTATGAGCTGAAATATGCATTTTTTCTATGATTTTTATACCTATAAAAACACCTATCATAGAAGCAAAACCTACTAAAACACCTTTGTGGATAACTTCAGCGTCAATTACACCTGAATTTGCAAAAGAGATGATACCAGAGATTGAAGCAAAAATAACAAAAAATAAAGAAAGCGAAACCACTTTTTTGCTATCATAGCCTAAGAAATAAGCTAAAATTGGAGCGATTAAAAGCCCTCCGCCTATACCTAAAGAAATAGCAAAAATTCCCGTAAAAGCTCCCGCTATAAATAAAATTCCATTTTTAACCCATACGCTTTTATGGCTTTTTACAACACTTTCTTTGATGCCAAAGGCATATTTGATAAAAAATACACAACTTACTCCTAAAAATATAGCAGTAAGAGCTACATCGCTTAAGGCTTGTAATAAAATTCCACTAAAGCTTGCCCCTAAAAGACCGCCTAGTCCTATAACAATACCATCTTTGAGATTTAAATTCTTTTTTTTATAATTAATATAAGAACCAAAAATGGCCGCAAAGATCATCTGTAATACAGAAATTCCAATAGCATGATGAGCACTTGCTCCTAAAGCAAACATTGAGGGCACGATAATCATTCCCCCACCTATGCCAAAAAGTCCTGAAGTAATACCTGAAAATATACCTATAAAGATATAAGGCAAATCTGCAAAATTCATACTTTTTCCTAAATTTATATCGTTTGTTGATTAAATAAGGAGTAATTTTATCTTATCAAGCTTATCTTAGTTTTAAAATTTTTTATAATGTTTTACAAGGCTTATTTTGACAAAATATTTTCCACAGAGTTACATGGATTTATTTTTTTGAAAATGAAATAAATATTAAAGGATAATTTTATGTTTTTTTCTCTAAAATTAATAAAAGTCATCATAGTTTAAAAAATGAGGCTTAATTTTTTGAAAGGTAGAAGATGAATAAAAACGATTTTTTAAATAATTCTTTAATTTTAGTATCAACACACACTCTTCGTTCTTGGCGCTTCTAAGCTTCTTTTTTTAACTTCTCAATATTTTTTTTATTTTATTTTTTATAAAGGTTGTATTATGCTTGAAATGAAAGCAAATTTATATTATAGGCAAATTTTAAAAGAATTTCCTTCTTCTTACTTTGCTGAAGATTCTACTAGGGTTATTATAGGTATTGATTGTGATTTTTATGATGCTAAGGATATCACTCTTAGCGAATTAAAGGCGAAATTTTATGAAAATGCTTCAAGAGAGCAAATTTGCAAATATTCTGGATTTTTTGGTGTTTTTAGTGCAAATTTTATTTCTTTGTTTGAGAATTTACCCTCAAATGAAAATAAAAATTATGATTTTCCAAATTTTTTATTTGCCAATGCTAAAGCTTATTTGGTTTATGAAAAAACTAGCAAAATGTTTTTTAAATACGGAGAAAATAAGTATTTTGATTTTTTAAAAGAAGATTTTGTTTTCGATAAAAAAGTTTGCGAATATAAAATCTTGCAGGATTTTCAAGAAGAAAAAAGAGATTTTATCCAAAGTGTGGAAAAAGCCAAGGAATATCTTTTAAGCGGAGACATTTTTCAAGTGGTTTTAAGCAAGCAGCTTTGCATAGAGCATAATTTTGATAGTTTTGAATTTTATGAAACTTTAAGTGAGTTAAATCCTAGTGCTTATATGTTTTATTTTCCGACTCAATATGGGGTTGTGTTGGGTTCTTCTCCAGAGTTTTTACTGAAAATAAAAAACAAAGAAATTTTTTTAGCTCCTATAGCAGGTACTCGAAATTTGGATGAAAATTCAGATATTTTAAAATTAGAAAAAGATCTTTTAAGCGATGAAAAAGAATTGAGTGAGCATAAAATGCTTGTTGATTTAGCTAGAAATGATGCATCTAAATTCGGTACAAATACGCGAGTTGAAAATCTTTTCAGTATAACAAGAAATAAATTTGTCATGCATATAGTCAGTGAAGTTTATGCGACGATGGATAAGCAAGCCAATATTTTTGATATTATAGGAGCGGTTTTTCCAGCAGGAACTTTAAGTGGTGCCCCAAAGATTAGAGCTTTAGAAATTATCAATGAGCTTGAAAATTTAGATAGAGGAGTTTATGGAGGCGCTGTTGGGTTTTTAAATTTTAATGAAGATGTGGTTTTAGCTATTATCATAAGATCGGCTTTTTTTAAAGAAAATAAAGCTTTTATAGCAAGTGGAGCGGGTATAGTTTTACAAAGTGATCCACAAAAAGAATATGAAGAAATTTGCGCTAAGCGTAAAGCTTTATTAGTAAGTTTTGAAAAAATGGCTAAAAGGAGTTAAAATGATACTTTTGATTGATAATTATGATTCTTTTGTTTTCAATATCAAATCCATGCTCGAAAATGTATACAAGGG
This sequence comes from Campylobacter sp. 110, assembly GCF_002383965.1. NCBI lineage: Bacteria > Pseudomonadati > Campylobacterota > Epsilonproteobacteria > Campylobacterales > Campylobacteraceae > Campylobacter > Campylobacter sp. 110. The sequence goes on from NZ_NXBD01000052.1 coordinate 86,969, forward strand.
TGAAATTTTAGTTGTTCGAAACGATAAAATCACTCTTGATGAAATCAAAGCTTTAAATCCAAACTATATCATTTTAAGTCCTGGTCCAAAACACCCAAAAGATAGTGGAGTGTGTCTTGAAATTTTTAAATCACGACCCAACATCCCTACGCTTGGAATTTGCTTAGGACATCAAGCTTTGGGTTTTAGTTTTAAGGCCGAAATTGCTAAATTGCAAAACCCTATGCATGCAAAAAATTCCTTAATTAAAATTTATAATAAAGATACAATTTTTAAAGATTTTGAAGATGAGGTGAGTGTGATGCGTTATCACTCTTTAGAAGTTAAAAATTTGCCCGATGATTTTGAAATTTTAGCTTTGAGTGATGATAATGTTATCATGGCTATGAAACATAAAACTTTACCTTATTTTGGCGTGCAGTTTCATCCTGAAAGTTATTTTAGCGAATACGGAATCAAAATTTTTGCTAATTTTTTAAATCAAGAAAAAGCAGTTCAGGATAAAAAACATACTCTTGGATTTTATTTGCAAAAAATGAGTGAAAATCATTATTTAGAAAGTGAAGACTTTTCAGAAATTTGCAAGATTATTATGAGTAGGGATTATGAGCCTTTACAAGCGGCTGCTTTACTTGTTTTAATCAGTGAAAAATCCCTCAATCAAAAATCATTAAGCAGTCTTGTGCGTGAAATTTTGCGTTATTCTAAAACCTTTAGTGATGAAAGCGATATGATAGATATATGTGGTACTGGAGGAGATAATTTTAAAAGTATCAATGTTTCAACAGCAAGTGCTTTTATTTTAGCAGCTTTAGGAGTAAAAGTAGCAAAACATGGGAATAGAGCGATTTCTAGTTCAAGTGGAAGCACCGATGTTTTAGATGCTTTGGATGTAAAAATTCCTGATAATTTAGAATGTGCTTTAAATGATTTGCAAAATAAAAATTTAGCCTTTTTTCATGCCCCGTATTTTCATCCTTTAGTAGGTGAGCTAAGAGAGCTTAGGGCAAAGCTTGGCATAAGAACTGTATTTAATGTTTTAGGGCCCTTACTTCATCCTAATTTAAAGCTTAAATATCAAATGATGGGAAATTATCATGCACCTGTGCATAAGCTTTTGGCTGAAGTTTTAAGATCACTAGGACGAAAAAGAGCTTTGGTGGTGCGTGGCAATGATGGCATGGATGAGATCAGTATTTGCGATGAAACAAAGATTTTTGAAGTAAGAGAGGGTGAAATTTATGAATACGGCGTTACACCCGAACAATTTGGTTTTAAGCGAGCTTTTCATAGTGAGATTATGGGTGGCAATGCTTATGAAAATGCTAAGGATTTAAAAGATATCTTAAGTGGAAAAATACAAGGGGCTAAATTTGATATCGTGGTTTTAAATTCTATGTTCGCACTTTATACAGCCAACAAAGTTTCAACACCTTTAAAAGCAAAAGATATTATTTTAGAGGCTATATATTCTGGCAAGGTGATGGAGTATTTTAGGAGTCTAAATGACAAAGCTTAAAATTTGTGGCATTAAGGATGAAAATAATGCCAAGGAAATCACTGAATTAAATGTTGATTTCATGGGGCTTATTTTCGCAAAAAGTCCTAGACAGCTTAGTTTAGAGCAAGCAATGAATTTAAGCGATATCATCCATGCGGGATTTAAAAAGAGTGTGGGGGTTTTTGTCGATGAAAATTTGGAATTTATTTTAAAAGCAATCAAACAAGCAAAGCTTGATGGAGTACAAATTCATAGAAAAATCAGTGAATTTGAGTTTAAAACCTTAAAAGAAAGTGGAGTTTTTGTTTGGCAGGTTTTAAGTGTAGGGGATTGTTTGGAATTGGAAGAAAATACTTATGCGGATTTAATTTTATTTGATACTAAGGGAAAATTTCATGGAGGCAATGGGGAAAGTTTTAACTGGGATCTTTTGAAAGACTTTAAAAAAGATTTTGCCTTAGCAGGAGGCATAGGAACTCATAATATCAATGAAGCTTTAAGTTTAAAACCAAAAATCATAGACTTAAATTCAAAGATAGAAAAGGAAAATCATTTAAAAGATGTGGAAAAAATCAAGTATATTTTAAAGGAGATGAGAAAATGAAAAAGGCGTATTATGGTGAATTTGGTGGGCAGTTTTTGCCTGAGAGTGCGATGTTTGCTTTAAATGAGCTTGAAGATGCTTTTTTAAAATTTGCACAGGATAAAGCCTTTAAAAAAGAGCTTCAAGAGCTTTTAACTACTTATGTAGGACGCCCCACTCCGCTTTATTTTGCTCGAAATTTAAGTAAAAAATACGGACATGAAATTTATCTTAAGCGTGAAGATTTAAACCATACAGGAGCACATAAAATCAACAATGCTATAGCGCAAGCACTTTTAGCAAAAAAAATGGGTAAGAAAAAAATCATTGCCGAAACAGGGGCAGGGCAGCATGGATTAGCAACTGCTACTGCTGCAGCACTTTTAGGACTTGAGTGTGAAATTTACATGGGAGCGACTGATGTACAACGACAAGCTTTAAATGTTTATAAAATGGAGCTTTTGGGAGCTAAGGTTAATGCTATACAAAGTGGACTTAAAACCTTAAAAGAAGCTACAACTGCTGCTATCCAAGCTTGGGTGGGGGATATTAAAAATCTTTTTTATGTGGTTGGAAGTGCCGTAGGACCTTATCCTTATCCTAAGATGGTTACACATTTTCAAAGCGTTATAGGAAAAGAATGCAAAAGTCAACTTAAAAAATTAGGTAAAAAAGTAGATTATATCATCGCTGCAGTAGGAGGTGGAAGCAATGCAGCAGGAATATTTTATGATTTTATCAAAGATGAAAATGTTAAACTTATAGGTATTGAAGCAGGGGGGCTTGGCATTGATACGCCTTATCATGCAGCGACTTTAACCAAGGGAAAAACAGGTATTATCCATGGTATGAAAACGAAGGTTTTGCAAGATGAATTAGGAAACATCTTACCTGTGCATAGTGTTTCTGCGGGACTTGATTATCCAGGAATTGGTCCTTTGCATGCTTTTTTATCTCAAAGTGGTAGGGCAAAATATTATGCCATTACCGATGAAGAATGCATGACGGCTTTAAAAATGCTTTGTAAGGAAGAGGGGATTATCCCTGCTATTGAGAGTTCTCATGCTTTGGCATTTTTGGAAAAACTTTGTCCTAAATTAAACAAAAAGAGCGTGATAGTGGTTAATTTATCAGGTAGAGGCGATAAAGATATGCAAACGATTAGAGAATATAAAAAAGGAACAATTTATGGTTGATTTTACAAAATTTTACAAGGATAAGGCAAATGTAGCTTATATGGTTTTAGGCTATCCAAATTTAAAAATTAGTGAAGAGTTTTTAAAGCGTTTGGATGAAAGTTCGATCGATGTTTTGGAATTAGGAATCGCATATAGTGATCCTATTGCTGATGGTGAGATCATCGCCAATGCTGCAAAAATTGCCCTAGAACAAGGCGCAGACATTCATAAAATATTTGAGCTTTTAGCCAAAATAAAAACAAAAAAAGCCCTTGTTTTTATGGTGTATTATAATTTAATTTTTTCCTACGGCTTAGAAAATTTTGTTAAAAAAGCCAAGGCTTTGGGAATTTCTGCTTTGATAGTTCCTGAGCTAAGTTATGAAGAAAGTAAGCCTTTGTATAAAGAATGTCAAAAGTATGACATAGCTTTGATTACTCTTGTAAGCATTACAACTCCTAAAGAGCGTGTTAAAGAACTTGTAAAAAATGCTAAGGGTTTTATTTATTTACTTGCTAGTGTAGGCATAACAGGAGGACAAAGTGCGGATAATAAACTTTTGCAAGAAAAAATACAAGAAATCCGATCTTTCACACAACTGCCTATTTATGTTGGTTTTGGGGTAAAAAATAACACAGATGTAAGAAATATGCGTAAACTAGCCGATGGAGTGATAGTAGGAACGAATATAGTAAAGCTTTTTGCAAGCAATGATGTAAATCAAATTTTAAAAGGTGTAGAAGAAATTTTTGAAAAATAATTTTTTAAAACATATTTTTATTTTATATTTACTATAATTTTTAACTAAGTTTTTTATAAAGGTGATATTATGTTGAAAGTTCTTGAATATTCAATAACACATTTTTTTGAACATATCCTAAGACTTCATATCGAAAAGGCTGAAGATATAGTAGGTGAACTTTATGGAGCCAGTATTCCTGTAATGGAAAAAAGTGGTAGAGAATATCATTTTTATTTATTTTTTCCAAAAGAATTTCTACAAACAATTGCTAATGTTTTAGTTTGTGATGAAAAATTTAAAGAAGATGATTGGTGTGATTTAAGTAAAGAATGCGCCAATCAAATCATAGGCTATGCAAAAAATTTACTCAATGATGCTAAGGGAGATGATGAGTATAAACTTGGCATACCAGAGTATTTAGGTAGGGTTGATTTTTCATCTATTATATTAGATGAATCTTTAACTTATAGCTTTGAAAATCATTATTTTAGAATAGGATATTGCAAATAATGAGCGATGATATAGAGTTTAACATTCATCATGGGCTTTTACAATCTTATGAAGATATCTTAGATATTACAGTAGATTTTGTAAGCGAACTTGGAACTACAAATATGAGTGTAGCGGAGCTTTTAAAACTTGAAGTAGGTTCGGTTATTGATCTTGAAAAGCCTGCTGGAGAAAGCGTTGAGCTTTATATCAATAAAAGAATTTTTGGCAAAGGCGAGGTTATGGTTTATGAGAAAAATTTAGCAATTAGAATTAATGAAATTCTAGATTCTAAAACCGTACTTCAATATTTCAAAAAAGAAATTTAATGAAAGTTTTATTATTAAGCATACTCGCACTGCCCCTTTTTGCTGTAGAATTAATCAGTTATAATATTTACGATAGAAATGATAGAGTAGATTTAATGCTATCTTTTGATAGTGCTTATGGGGGTAAAATTTCTCAGAAAAAAGAAAAAAATCTTACTCTTTTAACCTTGAGTGATTTAAAATACAGCAAAGAAGAACTCAAAAGTTTAAATTCAGGACTTGTGGATAAGATCAGTATCAGTTCTAAAGATAATAATACATATATCATGCTACAGAACAAAGAGCCAATCTCCTTAGAATTAAGCTCTATTAATGATAAATTTGGAGTTAGGATAAGAGCGGTTCAGCAAGGTAAAGAAAGTATAAATCCTGAACAAAGCAATTTAAGTACAAATGAAGAGCCGATTTTAAATTCTAAAAAGACAAGCTTAGAAGGCTATGATTATACAAATTACATTTTAGTAATGCTGGTTTTATTTGTCTTGCTTATAGTGCTTTGGTGGCTTAAGAGAACTTTAGCTTTTAAAAATACGGGTGTTTCTAGAGATTTTCGTATGATATTTCAAAGATTTTTAGATAAAAATAATCAATTGATAGTTTTTGAATACGCAAGCAAGCGTTATACTATGATAGTGGGCAATTCTAATATTGTATTAGAAGAGATTGAAATTCCAGATTATGAGCCAAAGGTTACAGAAAAATCTGAAAAAAATTTTGATTCTTTCTTTGAAGAGAATAAAAAGCGTATCCAAAGTCTTATAGAGCAACGCCAAAAGAATAAAAAATCTTAAGGCTTTTGATTGATAGCTAAGGCTATCGTGGCTGGTTTGGTAATTTTTTTCAGTTCATCTTTAGGTAGATCAAGAATTTTTGACTCACTATAAATATAAAGTGTATTGTTGGCAAAAGCAATTTCGATTTTATTTTCATTTGTGCTTAGTATTTTAGCTAAGCTAAGAATAAAATTCAACCAAGAAATGATATGCGTGTTTGGCAAAAGCTGTCTATAGGGCTCAAGATTATAAGGATTTACCTTCTTGCCATTTAATTTAATAAGAGTTGCAATCAACACTTTTTCTTGGTGTGAAAAGCCATAATTTAATCCATTTAAAATAAAATATGCAGAGTGTTCATTAGCAAAGTAAAAATTCAAATATTCACCCAAATGACAAAGTTTTGCGGCATTTAATAGGCTTTGTTGATATTTTTCATGGATTTTATGAAGACCCTGTAAGACTTTAAAAATTTGTATAGAAAAATAAGGTGTTTTGTTGTTTATATTTCCTTGAAGAAATCTATCTTGTAGAGATTTTAAACTAGGGTTAAAATTTACAGGAAAAGTGTGTTTAGGGCGTAGCAAATCTTGCAAGTACACACCCTCGCGAATGCCTACCCCGCTAGTAATGATTTGTTTGGCTTTGAGTTTTTCTGCTATTTTTAGAAAGATAAAAATACCCTCTTTAATAGTATCAAAACGATCTTTTTTGATACCAAAATTAATCAATGCATCTGCTTTAGAGTTAAAAATCTTCAAGATATGCTCTTTTTCATCTTCGAGCATATATCTAAAATCATGTATATTTTTTAAGGGATAAGAGTTTTTTTGCATAATGGAATTTGAAATGGCTCTTAAACTTCCACCTATTGCAATGAGATTTTGATTGCAAAATTCAGAAGGGATTTGTTCTAAAATGGGTTTGATAAAATCATCTAAAGCATCTGCTTTACCTTTATCATAGAACAATTCTTTTAATCTAACCGTTCCTAAGTCTAATGAAATACAAGAGATGATTTTATTGTTTTTTATAAGACAAAGTTCGCTTGAACCTCCACCTATGTCAAGTGTGGTGCCATCTTTAAAAGGACTTAATAAATTTAAGGTTGCAAGACCGCCAAGATAACTTTCGTTTTTTCCATCAATACATCGAATATTTAAGTTTAGCTTATCTTTAATTCTTTTAATAAAATCTTTAGAATTTGGAGCATCTCTTAAAGCTGAAGTACCTATAATGAATATTTTTTTACATTTGTGTTTGAGTGCACATTGTTTAAAAAAAGCTAGAGCATTTTCAGCCCTTTGCATAGAGTCTTCTTGAAGAATTTTGCCATTGTTATAAGCATTTTCTCCAAGTCTAACTTTGCGTTTGTATTCACAAGTAGTATAAAAACTATATCTCGAAGTTTTTTCAAAAACCACCATTCTAATGGAATTTGATCCTAAGTCTACAACAGCGGTTTTTTTTGCCATTAAAATTCTCTATTACGATTTTTTAATTTTAACTCTTCTATGCTTTCAACATTATCAGGATCAGGTATGATACATTCATAAGGACATGCCACTATACAAGCAGGTTCTGAAAAATCATTAACACACTCTGAACAAAGATCAGCATCAATCACATAGATAGGACTATGTTCATAAATAGCCTCATCTGGACACTCTTCTCTACAAGCATCACAACATACGCAATCTTTAGTAATCAAAAGAGCCATTATCACCTTTCAAATTTTAAAAATAATTTTTAGTTTATACAATAACAAAACTTAAATAAAATATAAAAAATAAATATAAAGATAAAAATTTTGCACCAAAGGGTGCAAAATGCTTAGGATTTTTTAGGAAAACAGAAGCGATATCCTCTGCGTCTAACAGTTTCTATAGTAGAGATATTTAAAGGCTTGTCCATTTTTTGGCGTATTTGATTGATCGCTACTTCAATTACATTAGGCGTAACAAGTTCAGGTTCTTCCCAAATAGCATCTAAAAGTTGTTCTTTAGATACAATTTGATCTGAATGTCTTGCTAAATGAGTTAAAACTTCAAAAGGCTTTCCTTTAAGTTCTATATCTTGGCCTTTATAGGTTATTTTCTCTTCATCAGGGTCAATAACTAAATCTTCTATTTTGATTACATTTGTACCACCAAGTCTAAGTCTTGCTTCTATTCTGGCCAATAAAATATCAAAATCTAAAGGTTTTTTTACAAAATCATCTGCTCCAGCTTTGAGTGCTTTAATTTCTGTATCTTTATCTGTTTTTGCAGACATGATCATCACAGAAGTTCTTGGAGACTTATGCTTAATTGTATTGACAAGTTCTGCACCATCGCCATCAGGCAAATTCCAGCTTGCAAGTACTAAGTCGTAGTGTCTTATACCGATAAAATATTCACCGTCTTTGAAATTTTCTGAAGAGTCAGTTTGATAACCAAATTCATTAAGATTATCTATAATAGTTTTATTAAGGCTAATCTCATCCTCTATAACTAAAATCCTCATCATTATATCCTTCATTAAGAAATTTTTAAAAAAGTATAACATAGTTTAAGTAAATGTTTAGATATCTTTAAACAAAATTTAATAAAATTTTTTTAATTTTACACCAACTCTTGCATTTTTGATTATTTCAGGTTTATAAGTTTTGATTTTAATATAGTAAATTTGCGGAAATTTTCTATGTAATTTCGCACAAATAAATTCTAAAGATTCTTCTAGGGTAAGAAATTGTTCTTTTTTATAGTATTTTTTGATTCTTTTTGATACCTTGGCATAATCTAAAAAATCATTTGCTTTAGCTGTAAGATAAATACAAACCTTTTGTTTTTTCTTGCGTTCAAATTTTAATATTCCTATAATGCATTTAAACTGCATTTTGATATTTATATGACTTTGCATTCTTCTTTAAAAACCAATCTTTTGATATTGGGTAAGTGTTTATAAATGATTATAAAAGCTATAATAAATACAGGTGCATGCGTTTTTATAGTTTGCATATCATAATTAAAGATAAAAGAACTTCCTATAAAAACTAATAAAGCCAATAAAGACGCTAAGGATGAAATTTTAAAAATTTTACCCACGATAAACCAAACTATAAATGCTGTTATGAGTTCCAAAGGTAAAAGTACTATCATAGCACCCGCTCCAGTTGCAACCCCTTTGCCGCCTTCAAATAAAAGATAGATGGAAAAGCAATGTCCAAATACCGTTAAAACTGCGACAGTCCAAAGTAAATTTAAATCATAATTTAAAAATTTAAGTACGAGTAAGGGTATAGTTGCTTTTGCAAAGTCTAAAACAATAGTAGCGATTGCAAGTTTTTTAGCTAAAGCTGGATCTTTTTCTTTAACAACCCTTAATACATTGGTTGCGCCTATACTTTTTGAGCCTTGATTTTGTATATTGATTTGAGCAAATTGCTTGGCTAAAATTAAACCAAAAGGAATAGAGCCTAAAAGATAAGCAATTGCATAAATGATTAAATTTTCCATTATTAACCTTAAGAAATAATTGAAGCATTATATGCAAAAAAAATAAATAAATCAAAAAAATAGGATATATTTTGTATTAATTAATTATTAATATTATTTAATAATTTTTATAAATATTTAAGCAATAAAACTATATTATATTAGTTTAAGTTTATATCTAAAAGTAAAGGAGTTTGTAAATGAAAGTCAAATCGTTATTGATTGCATCATTAGTTGCTTTTTCAAGTTTAAATGCTCAAAGTCTTATAGAAGAGGCTAAAAATTCAGGTTTAGTTGCCTTACCAAAAGATCAAAAAGGCGTGGATGAGATTTTGAAAGCAAATGGAGTAAAGGCTACTGAATTTACTCTTGATAAAGTTGAGCTTGGTAAAAAACTTTATTTTGAGCCTCGTCTTTCAAAAAGTGGAATTATTTCATGTAATACCTGTCACAATCTAGGACTTGGTGGAGCCGATGGTATCAGTGCAGCAGTGGGACATAAATGGACTGCAAACCCTCATCATTTAAATTCCCCAACTGTATATAATGCTGTTTTAAACACGACTCAATTTTGGGATGGGCGTGCAGGAACTTTAGCGGATCAGGCCAAAGGACCTATTGAATCTGAAGCTGAAATGGCAACTCCAGCAAAATTAGCTGTAGAAAAAATCGCTTCTTTACCTGAATATGTTAAAGAATTTAAGAAAATTTATGGCAAAAGTGGTGTAAATTTTGACAATATTGCTGATGCGATAGCAAATTTTGAAAGAACTTTAATCACTCCATCTCGCTTTGATAATTTCTTAAATGGAGATGAAAAAGCTTTAACTAAAGAGGAGCAAAAAGGTTTAAAACTTTTCATTGACAAAGGTTGTGTAGCTTGTCATAATGGTGTGAATTTAGGTGGAAATATGCAAGCATTTGAGGTTGCAGGTAAGTATAAATTTGCAAATTTGGGTGATTTTAAAGGAGATGAAAATGGTATGGTTAAAACTCCAACTTTAAGAAATGTAGTTGAGACAGCTCCATATTTCCACAATGGTGCGATATGGAAATTAACCGATGCAATTAAAGAAATGGGTAGTGTGCAACTTGGCATTCAAATTTCTGATAAAGAGGCAAAAAGTATAGAAACTTTCTTAAAATCTTTAACTGGAACTAAACCAGCAGTGGTTTATCCTCAACTCCCTGTTTCTACAGAAAAAACTCCAAAGCCTGAACTATAAGGCTTATCAAACCCTAAATCTTTTTAGGGTTTGTTTAAATTTCTTTATCCTAGCTTTGCTATAATTTCTAGAATTTCATTGAGAAAGGTTTAATGATGAAACTTTTTGGGACAGATGGCGTTCGTGGAAAAGCGGGTGAATTTTTAGATAGTTTTTTAGCCATGCGTCTTGCTATGGCCGCTGGAATTTATTTTAAAGATAAGAGTGTTACAAATAATATTTTAGTAGGTAAAGATACAAGAAGAAGTGGTTATATGATAGAAAATGCTATTGTTTCAGGTCTTACTTCTATAGGATATAATGTGATACAAATAGGCCCTATGCCAACGCCTGCAATTGCATTTTTAACTGAAGATATGCGTTGTGATGCGGGTATTATGATTTCAGCCTCACACAATCCTTATTATGATAACGGGATTAAATTTTTTGATGCACACGGGAATAAGCTTAGCGAAGATATAGAAAAAAAGATTGAAGAAATTTATTATGATGATAAGCTTATCCAAAGCTCTAAAGTTGATATGGAGAAAATTGGCCAAGCTAAAAGAATTGATGATGTTATAGGAAGATATATTGTTTCTATTAAGAATTCCTTCCCTAAGGATTTAACTCTAAAATCATTGCGTGTAGTTTTAGATGTAGCTCATGGAGCGGCTTATAAGGTAGCTCCGACTGTTTTTAAAGAACTGGGAGCTGAAGTTATAGTAATGAGTGATAAACCTAATGGGCTCAATATCAATGAAAATTGCGGAGCCTTGTATCCTTCAAATTTAGCCGCTGAAGTAAAGCGTTTGCGTGCAGATGTTGGTTTTGCTTTTGATGGAGATGCGGATCGTTTGGTAGTGGTAGATGAAAAGGGTGAAGTAGCAAATGGAGATAGCCTGCTTGGAGTTTTAGCTCTTTTCTTAAAAGAACAGGGCAAATTAAAATCCAGTGTGGTAGCTACTATCATGAGCAATGGGGCTTTGAAAGAATTTTTAAATGGACATGGCATAGAGCTCGATACTTGTAATGTAGGCGATAAATATGTACTTGAGAAATTAAAAGCTAGGAGTGGAAACTTTGGCGGAGAGCAAAGTGGGCATATTATTTTTAGCGATTATGCAAAAACAGGCGATGGTCTTATAGCAGCTTTACAATTTAGCGCTTTGATGCTTTGTAAGAAAAAATCTGCAAGTACTATTTTAGGACAAATCAAACCCTATCCACAACTTTTAACCAATCTTAAAATTTCAGAAAAAAAAGATTTGGATAAAATTAAAGGTTTGAAGGAATTAAAACAAGATTTGGAAAATAAAAATATTAATGTGTTATTTCGCTATTCTGGAACAGAAAATTTGATCAGACTTTTACTAGAAGCTAAAGATGCTAAAATTTTAGAAAAAGAAATGAAAAATGTAGTTGAATTTTTCAAGAAAGCATTAAATGGTTAAAAGATATAAAACTATCTTGATCTTCATTTTAGTTTTTATTGCAGTTTTTGCTTTTGATCAGTGGGTAAAATCTTTAACTTTATCGGGTTTGCGTTGGCAAAGTGAGTATTTGGATTTAACTTATGCTCTAAACACAGGAGTTGCTTTTTCTATGTTTAGTTTTTTAGAGCATTATTTAAAATACTTACATTTAGCCTTGATATTGGCGCTTGTTATATACCTTTTGTGGCAAAAACAATTCTTAAGAGAACATTTAGTGGCTTTTGGTATGATGCTAGGGGCGGGGTGTTCGAATTTACTTGATCGTTTTATACATGGGGGAGTAGTGGATATGTTTTTTTGGCATAAATGGTTTCATTTTGCTATTTTTAATGTAGCAGATGTGATGATAAACATAAGCGTTGCCTTAATCTTAATAAAAGAAATTTTTATAAAAAAGGAAAAAAATGACAGAATGGATTAATGAGTATTATTTTTGGATTAAATGGGTGCATTATTTAGCATTTGTTTCTTGGATGGCAGGACTTTTTTATTTGCCTCGTTTGTTTGTATATCATGCAGAAAATAAAAACAATAAAGGTTTTGTTGATGTTGTAAAGATACAAGAAAGAAGACTTTATTTTGGTATACAAAATCCAGCGATGATAGCAACGGTTATTAGTGGGAGTTTAATGTTACATGCTCATAAAGAAGTTTTGATGGTGGGTTCTGGCTTTATGCATGCAAAACTTACCTGTGCTACGCTTTTAATCATTTTTCATATACATAATTATTTTTGCTTAAAAGCTTTGGCGAATGATACTTCTAAAAAAAGCGGAAGATATTTTAGAATTTATAATGAATTTCCTACTTTAATGTTTATTATCATTGTTTTAATGATGGTGATTCGTCCGTTTTAATTTTCATTTCTATTTAATTTCAAAAAAAGAAATTAAATAGAACTTATATTTTCTTTCATTATATTGATAAAATCTTTATTTTTTAAGCGCTTACTATCTCTAAATACCGCGCGCACAAGATCCATTCCTGTGTAAAAATCCTTCATTAAGACCACAAAGAGATACTGTCCAAATTCACTTGTGATTAAGGCGCCATTTTCTTTTTTGATAGCATTGCTTATTTTAAGTCCTAAAAGTTCTTTGAAGAGTTCTTTTTCAAGATCACAATTAAGGGTTTGATTGAATTTATCAATTTGTATTTTCCCTGCAAACATTTCAGTTAAAAATATGTATTTGATAATCTCTTTTCGTGTAAAACTCGCTTTTGCTATATTGGCATTTTGTTTTTCTTGTATCATTTTTGCATAATCATTTAAATCAAAAGCATTGATAAGTAACTCCCCATCTAAAAAGCTAAAAGCCCCACTTCCAATGCCTAGATATTCATGATGAGAGCTTACATATTCATCGTTGAGTTGATTTTTTTCTAAAGAAAAACTCCAGCCATTATTTTGCTGATAATCCTTGAAAAAATTTCGTATCATTTGATAGTATTTAAATTCATTATCTTTAGTTTCAACACCAAGACTTTTGGCTATATTGTCTTTGGTTAGATTGGATTTCATTAAAGGATAGGTTGTGATTTGTTGAGGAGCTAAATTTTTAGCGATTTTTAAATCATTTAAAAGCTGTTCTTCTGTTTGTGAGGGGAAATTAAAAATTAAATCAAGGCTAAAAATTGGCAAAATTCCCAAAGCTTTTGAAATTTTTTCTTGTAATTGTTTAGAAGAACCAAATTTATTATATCTTGCTATTTTTTTTAAAATTTCATCATTAAAACTTTGAATTCCACAGCTTAAACGATCGATTATACCTTTAAACATAGAGAGTTTTTCAGGAATTATATGATTAGGATCGCTTTCGCAAGAAATTTCTTTGATATTGAAAAGTTTTTTACAAAGTTCTAGAGTTTTTAGTAATTCATTTTCATTAATCAATGTTGTTCCGCCCCCTACATACATTGAGCTAAAATCAAAACCTTTATCTTTTATAAGCATAAGCTCTTTTCTTAAATTTTCAAAATAAATTTTAGCCAATTCCTCATCATAATAGTATTTATGAAAACTACAATAAGGACAAAAGGTATGACAAAAGGGTATGTGAGCATAAAGCATATAAGTTTTATCTTTTTTGGCTTGTTTTTCTTGAGGATTTTTCAAAAGTTCGACATTGAAACTTTTATGCAAAGATTTTTCCATCATAGCATGAGAATATTTTAAAGCCAAATTTTGAAATAAATTCATTAACCCACCTTAAAGTAGAAAATATAATATAACTTTATCAATTTTTTATTAAATCAAGTGTAAATTTTTTTTATTTTTAGCAAAAAAATGCTATAACTTTCAAAATAATTAGAAAGGATGGCTTATGGATAAAACAAAAGTAGTAGAAAATTTAAACGCATTGTTTAAACAAAGGGCGGAATTTTATTCTTATTTTGATAAGAATATTTCAAAAGTTGGCAATACTGAAGTATTTGACTTTAGCAATGCTAAGGACTTAAATGCAGAGGAAGTTTATAAGCAATTTTATCATTTAGATTATGCGATGAGAAAATTATTACCAGCTATTTATAAAGCATATGAGGTTAGTGATTCTGATTTAAATAGAGATTTTTAAAAATAAGCTCTAATTTAGAGAGTAAGTTTTACTCTCTAAAGGACATATCTAAAGTTTTTGATTCTTCTTCTATATTTTTGCTGATATTTTCACCTTGTTCAAATCCGCCACCAAAGGCTTTGATAACATTGACTATAGAATTAGCATAAGAATATTTGGTATTATTAAAAGCAACTGTAGCATTTAACCAGTCTTGACGCGCTTGTAGATAGTCTTGCAAAGACATTTCGCCCACATCATAACGCTCTTTGCTTATTTCGTAAATTCTTTTGTAGGATAATTCGCTTGCTTGTGCGTTATTGTATTGCAAGCGAATAGTCTTTCTTGCAATTAAAGCATAGCGAATTTCTCCAAAAGCTGCAACTAAGGTATTTTGATAATTTACAAAAGCTTCATCTTTGTTGAGTTTTGCTAAATTCACATTTTGATAAATTTCTCCCCAGTGGAAAATTGGCATTACGAAATTCCCACCTATACTCCAAGTCCTAGAGCCCGCTTCCACAAGTGTATTTAAATCCCCGCTTTCAAATCCTAATAAGCCTGTTAAAGAAAGATTAGGCAAGAAAGCTGTGCGAGCTACTCCTACTAGATAATTTTGTTGAGTAAGTTTTTCTAAAGAAGATCCAATATCAGGACGCTGCAAGAGTATAGTGCTTGAAATTCCGCTCGGTATATCAAAATCTTTGAGTTTAAAAACCTGATAAGCTTGATCTTGATAAAGAATATCGTTTAAATCATTTGAAGTTAGAATTTTTAAAGCTTTAAGATAGTTTTCTTTATTTAATTTTGCTTCATTGTATTGTAAAGCAGTACTTTCTAAATTTGCTCTTGATTGCGCGATTTCGTATTCTCCTACTGCTCCTACTTGAAATTTTTCATAATTAATTTGATAAATTTCTTGTGCAGATTCATAAGCATCTTTTAAAGCTTTTTCATTTTCATTTGCATTTACAAAATTAAAATAAGTCTGAACCACGCTTGAAACTATAGAAAGTCTCGCAGCTTCATAATCATACTGACTGGCTTTAAAGCCTGATCTTGAAGCGCGATAAGTATCGCGGTATCTTCCCCAAAGATCGATTTCATAGCTTAAATCCAGTCCCATTTTAAAATCATTGCCATAGCTTACTCCCCCAGTGCGGTTGCTTGGAGCATTTGTAGGTGTTTTTGCACGACTTCCGCTTGCGCTACCATCAAATTTTGGCAACAAACTGCTAAAATCTATACCTAATTGAGCAGCAGCTTGTTCCATATGAATAAAAGCAAGTTTTAAATCATTATTGTTCTGAAGAGCTAAATCAACTACGTGATTTAATTTCTCATCATCAAATTCTTTCCACCAATTTTTTGTGATAGAGCTATTGTTTTCTTTTTCCCAGGATAAGGCTCCAAGCTTATTATCAATGCTATAGTTTGCTTCGGGAATATTTAAATTTGGACTTAAAGAGCAAGCTGAAATCAAAAGAGTAAAACTTGCTATAGCGCTAATTGAAATTATTTTATTCATGAACCTTACCTCTTTTTTTATCTAGCCATTCATTAAAATTTTCTAAAAGATAGAAAAATAAAGGCACAAAGAATATCGCTAAAGTTGATGCTGCGATCATTCCACCGATAAGCCCTGTTCCTAAAGAGTGTCTTGAAGCACTTCCTGCTCCTGTTGCGAAAATCATTGGCAAGACCCCAAAAGTAAATGCCAAAGAAGTCATTATGATAGGACGAAAACGAAGTTTTGCTGCTGCAACAGCTGCTTCAAAAACTCCTTTACCTTTTTTAAAGCGCTCTTCCATTGCAAATTCTACGATTAAGATAGCATTTTTAGCTGAAAGTCCAATCAAGAGCAAAAGTCCTGTTTGAAAATATATATCATTGCTAAATCCTCTTAAATATACCAATAAAAATGATCCAAATACCGCAAAAGGCACAGCTGTTACAACTGCTAAAGGTATAAGCCATCTTTCATATTGGGCAGCTAGGATTAAAAAGACAAATACCATGCCTAAAGCAAAAGCATAGCTTGCTGTTCCTTTACTAGAAACTTCTTGATAAGCTGATCCACTCCAAGCTATCGAATAATCATCCCCTAAAGTTTCTTTTGCTACTTGAGCAATCGCTTCTATAGCTTGGCCTGAAGTATAACCTGGTGTGGGTTGACCTTGAACTTGTGCTGCTGGGAAAAGGTTGAATCGTTTTACATCATCAGGCCCTGAACTTCTTTGTAAAGTTAAGAAAGAATCAAGTGGTATCATTTTTCCATCATTTGATCTTACAAAAATATTTTTTAACGCATCTTGTGTATTTCTAAAATCACCTTTTGCGCGGATATTTACTTGGAAATTTTTACCTAGCATAGTAAAATCATTAACATAATATGTTCCAATGGTTGCATTCATTGTACTGAAAACATCTTGCATATTTAAATTAAAATGCTTTAGTTTATCTCTATCAATGATGAGTTTATATTGAGGAAAGCTCGTATCAAGAGTAGTTCGAACCCCATATAATTCCTCTCTTTGATTGGCTGCTGCTACAAGTTTATTTACATCTTCTTGAATTTGATCGTAGCTTTTTCCGCTTTTATTTTGCACATACATTTCAAAACCACCCGTGATACTTAGCCCAGGTATAGGAGGCAATCCTCTAAATACACTTGCAGCATTGCGATCAGGGGCAAATTTTTTATTAAGCTCCATGATGATTTCATCAGCGCTTACATTTCTATCTTTCCAATCTTCAAGCCCTATAAACATTGCAGCGGCATTTTCTTTAAGTGAGCTTGTAAATAAATCAAAACCTATCATAGCCATAGCATCTTTTACGCCATTGGTTTTTAGAATTTCTTGACTCATAGAGTCAACTTCCGAGATCGTTCTATGTAGAGCTGAAGCCGAAGGAAGGTTGATAATACCTATCATTAAACCTTGATCTTCTTCAGGAACCAAAGAGCCAGGAACTTGTTTATAAAGATAAAAAATTGCTCCGAGCATGATACAGAAAATCAAAACAAAACGAATGGTTCTTTTAAGCATATAAGCAACGCCTGCACTAAATATAGAAGTGCTCCAGTCAAAGAAATCATTAAATTTCTTTACAAATTTAAATGGCTCTCCTTCATTACGTCGCAAAAAGAGTGCACATAAAGAAGGTGTTAAGGTAAGAGCTACAAAACCTGATATGGTTACAGATATAGCCAAAGTGAGCGCAAATTGTTTTTGAATTTCTCCCACAAAGCCTGAAATAAAAGACACAGGTATAAAAACAGCACAAAGCACAAGAACAATTGAAATTACAGGTGAGCTAACTTCTTGCATCGCTTGGATAGCAGCATCTTTTACGCTTATTTGCTCATTTTCATGTAAAATCCTATCAATATTTTCTACAACTATAATCGCATCATCTACAACAATCCCTATGGCTAAAATTAAAGCAAAAAGCGTGAGCAAGTTAATACTAAAACCTAAAACATAAAGTCCAGCAAAAGTTCCTAACAATGAAACAGGTACAGCTATCATAGGAATAAGTGTTGCACGGAAATTCTTTAAGAACATATACATAACAATGATAACTAAAATTAGAGCTTCAACAAAAGTTTTAACAACTTCTTTGATTGATTCTATTACAAATTTTGTTGTATCGTAAGGAATTTTATATGTTAAACCTTTTGGAAAATTTTTTGAAAGTTCTTGCATTTTAGCTTCTACAAGTTTTGCTGTATTGAGTGCATTTGCTCCTGATTGAAGATTGATCATAATTGGAACTGCATCATTGCCATTTAATCGTCCTTGTGAGCTGTATTGTTGTGATCCTATTTCCACATCAGCTACATCTTTAAGTCTTAAAAATGATCCATCATTATTTGTTCTTAAAATAATGTTTTCAAATTCACTCGGGCTTTGCAATCTTCCTTGCATGGTGATAGAATAAACATAGGGTGATTTTTGGGTTACAGGTTCTTCGCCAATTTTACCAGTTGCGTATTGGGCATTTTGGTCATTAATCGCAGAAATTACATCAGTAGCTGTGATTCCAAATTTATTTAATAAATCAGGCTTGAGCCAAATTCTTAAAGAATAATTACGATTTCCTATAGCGTTTGCATCTCCAACTCCTGGAACCCTTTTTAACTCATCTAAAACATTTAAAGTGATATAGTTATATACATCTACTGCACTCATTGAGCCATCACTTGAATACATAGAAATTGCAGCAAGTGTTGCTGAGGAAGTTTTTCTAACTGTTACTCCAAGTTTTTTAACTGCATCTGGCATTTTTGCAGTTGCGGCTGAAATTCTATTATTAACATCTATGGTGGCTTGATCAGGATCTGTACCGATATCAAAATAAACAGTCAAACTCATAGTTCCTGAAGAACTTGAAGTTGAATCCATGTAAATCATATTATCTGCGCCATTGATTGCATCTTCGATAGGACTTGCAACTGTTGAAGCAATGGTTTGTGCATCAGCTCCTGTGTAAGTTGCACTTACTTTAACTGTAGGAGGGGTTAAAGAAGGATATTGTTCTATAGGTAAATTTGTAAGACCTATAGCTCCAGCTAAAGAAATGATAATTGCAACAACTGAAGCAAAAACAGGTCTTTCGATAAAAAATTTAGAAAACATTATTGTGCTCCAATTTCTTTAACTTCGCTACCAACTTGAATTTTTTTAAAGTTATCTAAAATGATTTTATCGCCATTTTGTAATCCTTTGTCAATAATGGCATATTCATTGTTTTGGTAGCTTATATGTACAGAAGATTTTTCTACTTTTCCATTTTTAACAAGAAGAACATAAACATCATTTTGATTTTGTTTAACAGCTATTTGAGGCACTTTAAAGCCATTTTTTTGTATAAAACCTTCTGAAGTAATTGTTGCAAAAGCACCTGGTAAAAGTGTTGAGTTGTTGTTGTCAAATATAGCTTTGGCTTTTACTGTTCCACTATTAGCATCTATAACAGAATCAATAAAATAAAGTTTGCCTTGAACGGTTTCTCCATTAAGATTTAAATTTGCATAGATATTGCTTAAATCCCATTTTCCATCTTGAGTATTGCGAACGATATTGAGTTTATCCGTATCTGAAATGTAAAAATCAGCATAGATTGGATTGAGGTTTGTAATTCTTACGAGTTCAGTTGAAGAGGAGCTAACATAATCTCCTATATTAATCAAAGCATCTCCTACAATACCATCAAAAGGAGCTTTAATTTCAGTATAAGCTAAATCAATGCGTGCATTTTCTAAGTCTGCTCTAGCACTGGTGAGATTTGCTTTTGTGTTGTTAAAATTTGCTAAGGCGCTATCATATTCTTTTTGAGAGATTGCTCCTTTATTATAAAGAGTTTTTGAACGGTTATAATCTTTGCTGGCATTGTCAAAATTTGCTCTAGCCATTAAAGCTTTTCCATAAGCTGAATTTACACTTGCTTTAAATTTATCTTGTTCGATAATGAAAAGTGTTTGTCCTTTTTTAATTAAATCACCCGCTTTGAAAAGTTTCTCCACGATAACACCGCTTACTTGAGGTTTGATGATAACATCATAATCACTAACAAGTTTTGCAGGATAAGTAAAGTTAAGCGGTAAATTTTCAGCTTTAGCACTCATTGTACTAACGGATTGAGGGAGTGTTTGTTTTTGAGGTGCTTCTTCTTTGTTACAAGCAGAAAATAAAAATAAAGCACTTAAGAGTAAAAGGGTATTTTTTTGAAACAAATTCATGATTTTTGCCTTAAGATTTTTAATTTAAATATATTGTAATATTTATTACAATATATTTAAGACATATTATAGCTCAAATTTGGTTAATAATTTTTATATTTACTTAATTAAATTGAGGTTTTATTTTCAATTCCTTTTAAAAATATATTGACAATAAATTCCACATGTTCTTTTTGTTCTTGTTTGTTCATTAAAGGAGTATCGGCTAAAACATTTAAACTATGATAAGGTTCTCTTAACATGGCGCAAAAAAGCATGGCAAGTTTTTGGGCATTGTTTGAAATATAGCTGCTATCTTGCTTTTTAAAAAGTTCTATAAGTACGCTATAGGAGAAAATTTTCTGATTGTTTTCAATCCAATTTTTAACATGCTTATGTTTATCATAAACTTGAGAGAAAATAATTTTGCCAAAGGCGACGGTTTGGACTTGATTGAAAATATCAACAAAAGTAAGTCCAAAAGAGGTTAAAAATTCTTTTAAATTTTTATCTTTAATAGTTTGAGTTTGAGAGGCTATTAGGTCAAAATGTTTTTTGCAAACATCATCTAAAATTTCAAAAAATAAACCTTCTTTGCTATTAAAACTATCATAAATATTAGAATACGAACCGCCCGATAGTTTGATAATATCGCTTAAACTGGTTTCTTGAAAACCCTTGGTTAAAAATAGATCAAAAGCAACATTTTTAATCTTTTCTCTTCTTGCTAAAACTTTTTTAGAAGGTGTTTTATTTGGATTCATTATACCCCTTTAAAATTGTGCTTTTAGGATAAACAAAAATACTTTCTCTAAAAATGACAATCTCATCATTATCTTTGGCATAGGCCTTGATGTGAAGTGGAAAAATCACATCTTTTTGATCATTATCTGCTAGCTTTTTAGTAGCTTTTATTACAACAATTTTCTTAGCTTGCTCTCCTGCTTTTAATGTAAAAGCTTTACTTGGACGAATGATTTCTATGCCATTATCAATGCCTTCTAGGCTAGCTTCAAAATAATATTCATGAGCTTTAGAATCAGTATTTTGAAACAAAAAAGTATAAGCATTTGAAATTTCTAAACCATTATTAGTATGCGAAATTTGATAAAGCTCACTGCTACGATTGATATTTAAAAGCATATTTTCTTTTTTACTACCCATAATCATTAAAGCAATTAAAGCAATCACAAGAACAATAAAATAAGCAATGGTTCTAAAGCGGAAATAATTTACTTTTTTGCGTGTTTCTATGGCCTTTACACTGGTCCAATTAATCAAACTTGGTCTATTAAATTTGCTTTGCACTTTAGAACAGGCATCAGCACATTCTAAACAATTGATACATTCAAGTTGCATACCCTTGCGTATATCTATATGAGTAGGACAAATGCTTACACAGGCTTCACAACCTATACATTCACCCTCAGGCGGTTTTTTGTAAAGTTTGGTATGTCCATCATAAATCACTCCCCCACGTTTTTCATCATAAATAACTTGCATGGTATCGCGGTCAAACATTACAGATTGAACTCTTGCGTAAGGACATACATAAATACAAAATTTTTCTGCTAAATAGGTAATATCTAAAGTTAAAAACAAACTTGCGCAAAATAAAACACCCAATAAAAGTAAGTGTTCTCCTGGATTTTGTATATAAGCAAAAAAATCTTCAGGCGGAACAAAATACCAAAGCAAATTACTTACAGCGACTAAAGATATGAAATAAAATAAAATCACCCCTATGATTTTTTTAAAATAATATCCTTCATATTCTTTTTGTTTATTGTTAATATTTTTACGAATTTTTAAAAGTTTAGTCTGGATAATATCTCTATAAATCACTCTAAAAATAGTTTGAGGACAGCTCCAAGCACACCAAACTCTTCCTCCTAAAGTGGTTATAAAAAATATAAATAAAAAAAGAAAAATAAGCAAAAAAGGCATAAGATATAATTCTTGAGTTGAAAATGAAATAAAAAATAGATTCAACTTAGAATGATCAAAGCTCAATAAAAAGAAATGGTTGCCATTAATTGTAATAAAAGGTAAACAAAATATTACAATTGTTGCAATTAGATATACAAAATAACGCTTTTTAGTATAGTTGGTGATGTGATTTTCCATGAAAAACCTCGTAAAAAATTAGTAATTACGATTATAGCCCAAAAAACTAAAACAATTTTTAAATGCTTTCTAAGTTTGGATTAATAAGAAATATTCTATAATCATAATTCACAACAAAAAATTTACACAGAAAGGTGGTGAGGATAGTGCCAGGAATTAAGGTACATCCTAACGAGTCTTTTGACGAAGCGTATCGTAAGTTCAAAAAACAAGTAGATAGAAATCTAGTTGTTACTGAAGTAAGAGCGAGAAGATTTTTTGAGCCTATGACTGAAATTCGTAAAAAACAAAAAATTTCAGCTCGCAAAAAAATGCTTAAAAGACTTTATATGCTTAGACGCTACGAGTCAAGACTTTAACCCAAAGCCCGAAAGGGCTTTTTTCTTAATTTAAGATTTCTTTGCAAAATTACCTTTTTTAAAATCCTAGTTTTATTTTATATATATTAAGATTGCATTTTATTTCTTTAAAATATTTTCATTTTTGTAAGATTTAATTGATTATTTTTTGTTAGAATTTTATCAAAAAATAAATTCTAAATCTCATTTGAGGATCAAGACTATGAAAAAAATTAAAAAAATTATTCAAATCGGTATGATAAGCGGCCTTGCAGCTGTTGCAGGTGGAGCTTTGGTAGGATGTGGAAGTAGCAATGATAATAGTGATACTTTAAATCAAGCAGCAAACACTCAAGGAGCCTTTGTTATCATTGAAGAAATCGCCCCAGGTCAATATAAAATCAAAGATCAATTTCCAAGTGATGAAACTAGAGTTGTTTTAAAAGATATCAATGGCACAGAAAGAGTGCTAAGCAAAGAGGAAATGGATGCGCTCATCAAAGAAGAAGCAGCTAAGATTGATAATGGAACTTCAAATTTGACTAAAGAGGGCGGTCAAATCAGCAGTGGAGGATTAAGCTTAGGAGAGACCTTGCTTGCAAGTGCTGCGGGTGCAATTTTGGGTAGCTGGATAGGCTCTAAGCTCTTTAATAATCAAAATTTTGCCAATCAACAACGAGGCGCTTTTTCAAATCAAAGTGCTTATCAAAGAAGTGTTAATAGTTTTAACAAGGCAGGCACAGCAGGCTCTGCCTCAAGTGCTTCAAAATCAGGATTTTTTGGGGGTGGATCTAAAGCATCTTCGAGTTCAAGTTCTTTTGGATCTTAAGGGGTAAAAATGAGAGTAGTGCAGGTTGAAAAACTTCAAAAAGATTATCTAGAAAGCATAGGATTTTCATGGCATAGTGATGAAGATGGAAGTGATTATATAAGTGATAAATTAGTATGTGTAAGTGAAAATGAAGCCAATGCTTATTATGAGGCAGTCAATGAGCTTTATGATATGTTTGTAGCTGCAGCACAAAATGTTATAGATAATAATCGTTTTGATGAGCTTGGAATTCCTTTTAATCTTGTTGATGCTATTAAAATGAGTTGGGAAAATGAAGTGCATTGGCATTTATATGGCCGTTTTGATTTAGCGGGTGGACTTGATGGCAAGCCTATAAAGCTTATAGAATTTAATGCAGATACCCCCACTGCTCTTTTTGAAAGTGCGATCTTGCAATGGGCGATTTTAAAGCAAAATGGCATGGATGAAAGTAAGCAATTTAATAGCATTTATGAAAGCTTGATGGATAATTTTAAAAGATTGATTACCCTTGAAGAGGATACTCAAGGTTTTGAAGAGTATTATCAAGGATGGAAAATTCTTTTTTCAAGTGTGGCAGGAAGCAAAGAGGAAGAAATCACTACAAAATTACTTGCTCATATTGCAAATGAAGCAGGATTTGAAACAGATTTTTCTTTTGTAGATGAGGTAGAATTTAGCGAAGAGGGAATTTTTAAAGAGGGTGTAAATTACGAATATTGGTTTAAGCTCGTTCCTTGGGAAGATATAGCCATAGAAGAGGGCGAACTAGCCATGCTTTTAACGCAAATCATGAGAAATCAAAAAGCTATTATTTTAAATCCTGCTTATACGCTTTTATTTCAATCTAAGGGAATTTTAAAAATTTTATGGGAACTTTTCCCAAATCATCCATTACTTTTAGAAACACGAGATGTTCCTTTAGAGGGAAAAGATTATGTGAAAAAACCTGTTTTTGGTAGAGAAGGGGCAAATATTAGTATAATCAAAGAAGGTAAAATTTTACATGAGAATGTGGGTCCTTATGGAAACAATAAAAACATTTATCAAGAATATGTAGAATTTAACTCACATGATAATGAATACTATCAAGCAGGTGTTTTCTTTGCTTATGAGGGTTGTGGCTTGGGCTTTAGAAAAGGTGGGCTTGTACTTGATAATTATTCTAAATTTGTAGGACATGTTATTGAAGGGTAAAAAATGAAAATTGTATGCTTGGATGCGGCAACTTTAGGGGATTATGATTTAAGTATTTTTAAGCATTTTGGAGAATTTCAAAGTTATGCTTTAACAGATAGAAAAGAAACCATAGAGCGTTTAAAAGATGCGGATGTGGTTATGACAAATAAAGTTGTTATTGATAAAGAAGTTATGGATGCTTGCCCTAATTTAAAGCTTATTTTAGAAACAGCTACGGGTGTAAATAATATCGATGTTGAATATGCTAAAGAAAAGGGCATTATCGTTAAAAATGCTGCTGGATATTCTACTATGAGCGTAGTTCAGCATACTTTTGCATTTATTTTTGCTTTTTTAAATCATATTCCTTACTATGATAAATGGAGCAAAGAGGGCAAATGGTGTGATAGCCCTATCTTTACAGATTTTGGTAGAATTTTAAATTCAATGGAAGGAAAAAAGCACGGTATTATAGGACTGGGCAGTATAGGCAAAGAAGTGGCTAAAATTTCTAGTGCTTTTGGGGCTAAAATTTGTTATTATTCAACAAGCGGGCTCAATCAAAATGCCGAATTTGAATGCTTAAATTTGGAAGAGCTTTTAAGAACTTGCGATATTGTTAGCATTCACGCTCCTTTAAATGAAAAAACAAAAAATTTGCTTACTTATGAGAAGTTAAAACTTTTAAAAGATAATGCGATTTTGGTCAATGTAGGCAGGGGCGGAATCATTAATGAGAATGATTTGGCAAAAATAATGGATGAAAAAAATATACGCGTAGGACTTGATGTTTTAGAGAGTGAACCTATGATAAAAAATCATCCTCTCTTAAATATCAAAAATAAAG
Organism: Campylobacter sp. 110; assembly: GCF_002383965.1. Classification (NCBI taxonomy): domain Bacteria; kingdom Pseudomonadati; phylum Campylobacterota; class Epsilonproteobacteria; order Campylobacterales; family Campylobacteraceae; genus Campylobacter; species Campylobacter sp. 110. The sequence goes on from NZ_NXBD01000052.1 coordinate 112,323, forward strand.
AAAATCTCATCATTACTCCGCATGTGGCTTGGGCAAGCAAAGAAGCGGTGGAAAAATTGATGTCTATGGTTTATGATAATTTAAAAGAATGGATAGAAAATGGCAAGTGAACATAGTTTCGATATTTCAGCAGCTTTAGATAAGCAAGAGCTTAAAAATGCTTTTGAGCAGGCAAAAAAAGAGCTTGATTCTCGCTATGATTTAAAAGGTATTAAGTGTGAAATTGAATTCAGTGAGAAAGATGGTGTTTTTAAACTTCATTCTTCAAGTGAGGCAAAGCTTGATGTTCTAAAAGATATTGTGATTTCAAAACTTATCAAAAGAGGTATTAATTCAAGTGCTATTAAAGAGCTTTCGCGCGAAAGTGGAGCGATGTTTCGTTTAAATTTAAAAGCCAATGATAGCATTGATAGTGAAAATGCTAAGAAAATCAATAAGGCTATTAAAGATAGTAAGCTAAAAGTAAGCTCTTCTATACGAGGAGATGAAATTCGTGTAGTTGCAAAGCAAATTGATGATTTGCAAGCTGTGATGAAAATGGTTAAAGAGCTTAATTTAGAATTAAATCTTAGTTTTAAAAATTTAAAATAGGTTAAGAGTGTTGAGAAAAATTTTTATCTTTTTTTTAATTTTGTTTTTTAGTGCTTGTGCTTTAAAAAATCAAGATTATTCTAGCCAAAAAATGAAGGTTGTATTTAGTACACCAACTATTAAAATCAACGATTTTGGCTTTTTAAAAAAAGAAAATAAGGCTTTAAATTTAGAAGTTTATAAACTTGGACAAGCTTTTTTTAAACTTAAAATCAGAGAGGATATTTGTTTAAATTCGGTGTGCTATAGCAAAATGGTATTTAATCAAAAATTTTTTAAAAATGCCTATTATGAAGATATATTAAAAGATATTTTGGAAGCAAAGCCTTTGTGGAATGGTAAGAATATGCAAAAAACTCAATGCGGATTCAATCAGAATTTAAACAGTGCAAATTATGAAATTTTCTATGAAGTTTGTGATAATAAAATCAGTTTTGTTGATAGAATTTCGCGTATAAAAATTGTTTTAATGAATTTTAAGGATAAAATTTGAAAATAGGGCTGTTGTTATGCTTTTTTGTGAGTTTGGTTTGTGCGCAAATTTATAAGGGTGAAATTTATTTTTATGACTTAAAAGATAAGCAGGTTTTTGCTATAGTTTATGATAATGCTCCTTTTGTACCCATTTTTGATAGGGATGTTAATCAAACTAGTTCTAGTTTTTTAATACTGAGCGATCTTGATACAAATATCGAGATAGCTTTGTTTCAAACAGCAAATTCATGGGAGGATGGAGAAAAAAAATATAAAATTTCTTCTTCTAAAGAACTGGTATTTGATAATAAAAAAATTCAAGGAAATAAACTAGGAACAACAACTCTTGAACTTATCAAAGAGCAAAACAATATAAGAATCAAACGCAGTCTTGATTTTTTAGCCCATCAAGATGAGATCAGAATGCATAACGACATTGTTAGTTTTGAACAAATTCGCCAAAAGCCTATCGTACTAAAAGATGGAAAGCTTAGTTTTGAAGAATGGTATTATTTTTATGAAAAGGATAATCGCGCAATTTTAGAGCTTAATAATTTTGTTTTCGATATGGATAAAAAAGTTTTTTTAAGTTTAAATGAGCTTTATGATGTGGATAATTTGAAATTTAAAGAACTCTTGCATCAAAAACTGAATCTTGTTTGCGATGAATGTTTTGATGATATGGAGCAAGTTTTTTTTAATAATAGCTTTTTAATTACAAATTTGGGTTTAAGATTGTGCTATCTTCCTTATGAAAATCATTATTTGAATGAAAATATTTGTGTTGATTTTAACGAGAATGAGATAAAGGAATTTAGAAAATAAAATGGTCAGGCTAAAGGAATTTTTAAGTCTTAAAAATATAGAAGAAAGTCAAATTTATAAAGAATTAAAGTGTTCAAAGAATGAAGCTTTGATTTTGAGAGAACTTTGTAAAAATTATGTCATTTCCATATCTTCTATCAATGCTTTTACTTTATTGACAGGAATTTTTGGTAGTGAAAAATATTCGTATTTAGATACTTTAGAGGATTTAAAAAGGCTTATTGAAAGAGGTTTTATAAATCAAAATTCTGGCTTTTTTAAAAATATAGAAAGCAATAAAAGCCAAAATTTAATTCTTAGTTTATTGCAAAGCGAGTTGAGTTTAAGTGAGTATTTTTTAGAATTTTTAGAAGCCAAGCCTCGTTTAAATTTGGATAAAAAAGAAGCTTATGGAGAGTATTTAGAATATTTAAAAGATGAATTTATGCGAGTTGAACTGTATGAGAGATTGAGTTTTATACGTTCAAGCACATATAGTGATGAACTTAAAGCACAAATCAAGCTTTATGAAAAACATATTAAAGAAAGACTTAAGAAAAGTAAATTTTATAATATTTTAGCAGATATTTTTAAAGAGTATAGTCTTGAGTATAAAGAGCAGATTATTTTTCTAGCTCTTCTTAAAGAAGAATATACACTAAGTAATGAAAACTCAGTATCTAGAGAGATGAATTCTTTACTTTCTTTAGTCAGTGAAAATGATTTAGAAAAGCATAAAAATAAAAGTTTATTGCAAGAAAATGCTCCTCTTCTTAATTTAATAGAATATGATGAATACTTAAATGCCTTTGGTGATATTTCTAAGAGTTTTTTTATTACAGATGAAATTTTACAAAGAATTATAAATTTCGAGCCAAAACAAAATAAAAAAATTAAAATTGAAAGTGTTTTAAAAGATCAAGATATTTTTGAGCTTATAGAGCCAAGTATAGATATAAATGATATTATCATGCCTCAAAATACTAAAGAGCTTTTGGAAAATATCTTAAAACAACAAGATAAAAAAGTACTTGAAAGGCTAAATTCTTGGGGGATAAAGAGCAATAAAAATATAGAAGCAAAGATTATTTTTTATGGACCTGCTGGAACGGGGAAAACGATGTCAGCCCTAGCTATGGCAAAATCGATGAAAAAAACAGTGCTTAGCTTTGATTGTTCTAAAATTTTAAGTAAATGGGTGGGTGAGAGTGAACAAAATGTAAGGAAAATTTTTGATACTTACAAAAACATAGTTCAAACTTGCAAACAAAGTCCTATATTGCTTTTAAATGAAGCTGATCAGTTTTTAAGCACAAGGGTTGAAAGCAGTAGCGGAAGTGATAAGATGCATAATCAAATGCAAAATATTTTTTTAGAGCAAATTGAGCGCTTTAATGGTGTTATCATTGCTACAACTAACTTTTTAGAAAGTTTAGACAGTGCTTTTTCGAGAAGATTTGATTATAAGATCGAATTTAAAAAGCCTGATTTTAAAGATAGGCTTAAAATGTGGGAGAAATTTTTGCCTAGAAAAGCATCCTTTGAAAAAGCATTTGATGTTAATCTTTTAGCAAATTACGAATTAAGTGGAGCGCAAATTTTAATGGTTGTTAAAAATACTGCTTTGAAGGTAGCTGTGACTGAAGATGGAGTATTTAAAATGCAAGATTTTATAGAGAGTATACAAAAAGAATTAAATTCTAGTTTTGATAGAAGCAAAATTGTCGGTTTTTAAGCTTTTTTAAATTTGAAAAATTTTAAATAGCGTATCATAAAATAAACAAGGCTAAGTATCAAAGCACTCCATTCCCAAAACATAGGAATTTTTGGGGTTAAAAAATAATGATAACTTGCTAAAACTAAGCATACATAACCTAACTTTCTTATCTTTTCAATACCTAACTTTCTTATCTTTTCAATTCTTTTAAAAAATCTAAAAGAGCTTAAAAACATAAAAAAGATGATAATAAAAGCAAAAAAACCACTCGCTTCTAATAAACGATGAGAGATATCATCAAAAAGTCTTAAAAAATTTGCATTTCTATCAAAGATAAAATAATTTAAAAAATGTAAAAATGCCCAAAATGCAGCAAATATTCCTAGTAGCTTAGGATAGCTTTTGGTTTTTTTAAATTTGCATAAAGAAAACAAAAGGCTTAAATTTAAAAAAAATAAAGCAAAGACTCCTGTATAAATATAAGCCTCTTTGACAAAATCAAAGGCTTTTAATATATGATAAAAGCCATAAATCAAGCTTGCTAAAAAAGCAAAATAGGCAAGAAATTTAAAGTATTTGGCGCGCATTAATAATTTGCCTTTAAATCCATGCCCGCATAAAGACTTGCCACTTCTTTTTCATAACCATTAAACATTAAAGTAGGCTTGGTAAAGAAGTCTCCTAAAGCCCTTTCGTTAGCTTGAGACCATCTAGGATGAGAAACATTAGGATTGACATTGGCATAAAAACCATATTCACTTGGAGCGTAACTTTCCCAAGTGGATTTAGGCTGTTCTTTAGTAAATTCTATTTTAACTATAGATTTAATACTTTTAAAGCCGTATTTCCAAGGAACAACAAGGCGTATTGGAGCACCATTTTGAGGCTTTAAGGCTTTTTTATACATTCCTACTGCAAGCAAGGTAAGAGGATGCATAGCTTCATCCATGCGAAGTCCTTCTACATAAGGATAGTCTATAGTTGGAAATAAAGCGTCTTGATCGGGAAATTGACTCTTATCTAAAAGAGTGGTGAATTTAACAAATTTTGCCTCGCTTGTAGGTTTTGCCATTTCAATCAAACGACGCAATTCAAAGCCTACCCAAGGTACCACCATAGACCAAGTTTCAACACAGCGAAAACGATAAATTCTTTCTTCTAGTGGAAATTTTAAAATATCTTCCATGCTTAAAGTTAAAGGTTTTTCTATTTCTCCACTGATATCGATTTTCCAATTTTGAGTATTGAAATTTTGTGCCAATGATACAGCCTTTCTTTTATCTGTTGAAAATTCATAAAAATTGACATAATTTGTAGCCAGTTCTTCATCGCTGATTTCAAGTTTGTTTGGATTAGTATCGCTTGTGAAATTTAAAGCAGATAGTTTAGAAGCAAGCACGCTTGAACTTATTAAAGCACCCGCTCCAAGTTTTAAAAAATCTCTTCTTTTTTTATATAAATTCTCAGGAGTTATAATCATAATTTTTCCTTGTTAAAAATTTTTATTATTAAACTATAACAATGTTAATACAGGATTAATTTTGTGTGATTTTTTCAAGTTCTATATTGTAGAATATTTCTTCGCAAAATTCTTTATAGTGATTAAGTAGTTTAATTTTTGAAGTTTCTTGCATTAGAATTTTAAATTCTAATTTTTTTAATTTTCTAAGTTCATCCTTGAGCTCTTTATCTTTTGAAAACAATAAAAAATATTCTTTAAAGATGAGCTCATAAATTTCAAAAGTTCCATCGACAAGATAATTAATCGCTTTATCAAGATGCCGATTAGAGTCTTTAAAATTTAAAGGATTTAAAACCATGAAACAAAGATGAATCATGGCGAAGTGAAAATATTTAAGATGTTTTTCAGGTAAGGTGAACAAATCGCTTTTTTGAAAATTTTGAAGATTGTTAAAGTCAGAATTCAAGAAATGATAGCCAAAACAGTCATTGATATTTGAAATCAAATTTTTAATTTTTTGTTCTCCATCAAGTTTTTTTCTAAAGGCTACAAAATAAGCGAGAGCCTTGTAAAATATTTGAAAAAATTCAATATGTTTATTTTCTCTTAGACAAATAAGACTTAAATCTTTTGGAGAAGTGGAGTGCTCTTGCATATAATTATAAACTTTCAGGGAAATTTTATTTCTTACCTCAAGCAAGTAGCTCAAGTCTTTTTGTTTTAAAATTTGATAATAAAAAAATATAAAATCTTTAATTAAACCTTTATGATCTTTTTCAAATAATGAAATTTGAAAATCCACGCTAAGAAACTGATTGTAAAGATTAAAGTAATCGCATTCTAATTGTTGATAATTCAATATTTTATCCCACACTTAGCATAAAATTCTTTTAAAGCATGTTCTTTATCAGGCTGAGTTTTAATCCATTCTTCAAAGTGATTACACATATCCCATTCTTTTTGCTGAATTGCTTCATAATTTTGCTCTATATCGTTTTCGCTTATATTTTTTCTGTGTATTTTGTTTAAAATTTTTTCACATACAGCCCTAGGATTTTCATTTTTATATATAGGCCTTCCCACAACGATATAATCACTCAAATTTTCTCTAGCCATTGCAAGATTAGCAACACGTTTTTGATCATCACTTGTTTCTCCAAAAGGACGAATTCCAGGAGTAAGGGTTAAGAAATTTGAACTTGTGTGCTCTTTAATTTTTTTGCTTTCAAAAACAGAGCATACCATACCATCAAGTCCATTTTCATAGGATATTTTTGAAAAATTAATTACAGCTTCTTCAATTTTTTGTCTATAAATACTAAAGAAATTTTCTTCATCAAAACTCGTAAGAGCAGAAACTGCTAAAACTAAAGGTCTTTTTGAAAATTTGCTAAGCCGTGTCATAACTTCTTGTATGGCTATTTTTCCAGCACTTGCGTGGATATTGATCATATCAACACCAAGTTTTGATACTTCTTCGCAAGCATCTGCCATAGTGTTGGGAATATCATGAAATTTAAGATCAAGAAATATTTTAAAATCATCAACTTTTTTAAGTTCTTCTATGAATTTAAAACCATCTCTTAAATATGCTCTTAAACCTACTTTTAACCATATGTCTAAATTTTTTAATTCTTTGGCAAGTTGTAAGCATTCTTCTTTTGTAGAAAGATCAAGTGCGACACAAAGCTTCATTTTTTAGCCTTTATTAAGGCATCTAAAACTCCATTTATAAATTTTGGAGAATTGTCATTAGCAAGTTCTTTAGCAAGTTCTATAGCCTCATTGATGACAATGGCGCTAGGAGTATCGGTAAAAAGTAACTCATAAGCTCCAAGTCTTAGTATAGCTCTTTCTACATGTCCTAAAGCTGTAATTTGATTATCATTTAGAAATGAATTTAAGGTTTCATCAATATTGTTTAAATTATCTAAAATTCCATTATATAAATTTAAAGTAAAATTTTTTTGTTCATTGCGTATTTTTTTTTCATCTAAAATTTCATCTACAAAAACGTTGTTTTGAGAATTTAATTCAAAAGCATAAAGTAAGGAGATGACGCTTTGGCGAACTTGATGACGCGTTGCCATTAAAGCTCCTTGCTTAAATTTAACATCTCGATTACAGTTGTCATAGCTTCAAAGCCTTTATTGCCTGCTTTGCTTCCAGCTCTTTCTATGGCTTGTTCTATAGTATCAGTTGTTAAAACTCCAAAGCTTACAGGGATATTGTGGTTTAAACTCACATTGGCTATGCCTTTGGTGGTTTCTGCTGAAACATAGTCAAAATGCGGAGTTGAGCCACGAATTACTGCACCTACGCAACAAATTGCATCAAATTTTTTGCTTTCTATAGCTTTTTTTAACGCATACGGAAGCTCAAAAGCACCAGGAACAAGTATAAGGCTTAGATTTTCCTCTTTGCCCCCGTGTCTTAAAAAAGCATCTTTTGCTCCTTCTACAAGGCGATCTGTGATGATATGATTAAATCTTGCATTAATGATAGCAATTTTTGTATTTGAGTCTAAATTTAATTTTCCTTCAATAATATTCATTTGTTTTCCTTTATGATATTTTGTATTTCTAGTAATGTATTAACGCAATTTTTAAGGCGTGTAAGATTAAGCATATTAGGTCCATCGCATAAAGCCTCGCAAGGATTAATATGTGTTTCAAAGAAAAAGCCATCTATGCCTACGGCTGCTGCCGCTCTTGCTAAAGGTTCTACAAATTCGCTTTTCCCTCCGCTACTTCCACCTGCAGCCCCTGGCATTTGTACACTATGGGTAGCATCAAAAATAACTGGAGCAAATTCACGCATGATAACTAAAGAACGCATATCTACTACTAAATTTCCATAGCCAAAGCTAGCCCCTCTTTCGGCTACAAAAACACCATTTCTTTGAGCAGCTTCATAGCCTTCATCTTCTATACCACGGGTTTGTAGAACTTTTTTAACGCTGTATTTGATATCGCTTGGGTTTAAAAATTGTCCTTTTTTGATATTAATTTTTGCCTTAGTTTTTGCTGCGGCTACAAGTAAATCGGTTTGACGACATAAAAAAGCAGGAATTTGCAAGACATCAGCTACTTCACTTACAGGGTTTGCTTGATTGCTTTCGTGTATATCGGTTAAGATTTTCATACCAAATTCATCTTTTACGCTTTGTAAAATTTTTAATCCTTCTTCAAGACCAGGACCTCGAAAAGAATTAATACTTGTGCGATTGGCCTTATCAAAACTTGATTTGAAATAAAATTCTATATTTGGATTTTCATTAAAATTTTTTAACTGTTCAGCAACTTTAAAAATCAAATCTTTGCTTTCTATCACGCAAGGACCAGCAATGAGTATCATTTTTTTCATTTTTTTCCTTTGTTCTTAACTAAAATTAATCCACCAAAAATAATGCCTATTATACCTAAAAAAACCATAGTACTTGGTAAATTATCTCCCAAAATTATCCCAACTATCATACTAAATACTACATCAAGATAACTAACTCCAGCAACTACTCCTGCTTGTTTAGCGATACCATAAGCTTTAGTGACATGAATTTGATAAATGGTGCCTAAAGTTCCCATAATGGCAATGATAAGCCAAGCTGTAAGACTCGGCATCACAAAAGGTGCTAAAATAAAATCCAAATGTAAAGAATCAAGATGCTGTGGTTCAAAAAATTCAGCACTGATCATAGAAATTAAAGGCATTAAAGCCCCCAAAAGGATAAAAGAAAATGCAATTTGTTCTGTAGTGTAAAATTTTCTAAGCTCTCTTACACTTGTAAGAGCTAAGGCTGCTAAAAATCCACTCATAACACCTAGGATAGAATTTTTTAAATCAAAACCCGAATGAGTTGAACTATCCGCCCAAGGTTGCGCAATTAAAAGCACCCCGCTAAATGCGATTAAAATCCCCAGCCATCCCTTGGCTCCGATATTTTCTTTAAAAATAATAAAAGCTATTAAAGTGATGAAAATTGGAGCAGTTTTTTGAAAAGCAAAAGCACCCCCTAGAGTAATATTTGAAACATTATAAAAAAACATATAAAGCGAAAGTGTTCCTGTTACCCCGCGAAAGACTAAAAGCCAAAAATGTCCTCCTTCTTTGTGAACTTTTGAACGCTTGAGTAGATAAACTATAAAAAATACGCCGATGATATTTCTAAAAAACATAATTTCAATCGAACTCATTTCTTTGCTAAGAATTTTCGCACAAGCTCCCATAAGTGCAAAATCTAAGCACGCTAAAATTATAAAATAAATTCCTAAATTATGTTTGATGACTTTTAGCATCTTTTTTTCCTTGATTAAATTATGGTTAATTCTAGTCTTTTTTTGCTTAATATTAAGGCAAATTTTATATAATTTTTTAAAAAAATATACATTAAAAATTTTTATTAGGTAAACAAATGCAAAGCATCATACTTATAGGTAAGCCAAATGTTGGAAAATCAAGTTTATTTAACAGAATGGCAAGGCAAAGAATAGCTATTACAAGTGAAATTTCAGGTACTACAAGAGATACCAATAAAACAGAAGTTTTTATAAATTCTAAAAAAGCCCTATTGATTGATAGTGGTGGTCTTGATGAAAGCAATGAGCTTTTTAAAAATGTTAAAAAAAATACCCTAAAAATTGCAAAAGAAAGTGATATTATCCTTTATTTGGTTGATGGAAAACTAAGTCCTGATGATGAAGATAGGCAATTTTTTCATTCTTTAAAAAAATTAGGAAAGCCTATTGCTCTAGTAATCAACAAAGTGGATAATAAAAAAGATGAAGAAAGATCGTGGGAATTTGCTAATTTTGGTGTAAAAGAGGTTTTTAATCTTTCAGTTACTCACAATATAGGGCTTGATGAGCTTTATAATTGGCTTGAAAACTTTTTAGATGAACAATTTTTAATCCCTGATGAGGAAGAAAATTTAGAAGATTTTTTAGAACATTATGAAGAGGGAAAAGAATTTCAGTTTAAAGAAGTCGATCAAAATCATATCAGAGTGGGTATAGTAGGGCGTGTTAATGTTGGAAAATCAAGCCTTTTAAATGCCTTGGTAAAACAGGAGCGCAGTGTTGTAAGTTCTATTGCGGGAACGACAATTGATCCTGTTAATGAAAGCATAGTTTATAAGGATAAAGTGATAGAATTTGTTGATACTGCAGGTATTAGAAAGCGAGGTAAAATTCAAGGGCTTGAGCGTTTTGCATTAAACCGCACAGAAAAGATTTTATCTAATTCTCAAATCGCACTTTTGGTTTTAGATGCCAATGAAGGTTTTAACGAGCTTGATGAAAGGATAGCTGGACTTGCAGCAAAGCATTATTTGGGCGTGATTATTGTATTAAATAAATGGGATAAAACTGAATTTGAATTTGATAAAGTGGTAAAGGAATTAAAACTTGATCGCTTTAAATTTTTAGCTTATGCGCCCATTGTCAGTGTTTCTGCTTTGAGTGGAAAAAGAGTACATGTTTTATTAGAAAAAATTTTAGAAGTCTTTGCTAATTTTACACAAAAAATTCCAACCTCAAAACTCAATGATTTAATCGCAAGTGCGACTAAGGCTCATCCTTTACCGCATGATTATGGAAAATTGGTAAAAATTTATTATGCAGTGCAGTATGATTTAGCACCTCCTAAAATTGCGCTTATCATGAATCGTCCCAAGGCCTTGCATTTTAGCTATAAGCGTTATTTGCAAAATCAAATCAGAAAAGAATTTAACTTTGAAGGTGTTCCTTTAGTCATTGCTTCGCGCAAAAAAGGAAGCAAGGAAAATGATGAAAGTTAAAAATATCGTTTTTATAGGATTTATGGGTTCTGGAAAAAGCACTTTAGCAAGAGCTTTAGCTAAGGATTTAGATCTTGTTTTTTTAGATAGTGATTTTTTAATAGAACAAAAATTTAATCAAAAAGTTAGTGAAATTTTTGCACAAAAAGGGGAGAATTTTTTTAGAGAACAAGAGCAAAAAATGTCTGATTTTTTTAGTTCTTGTGAGAAAGCTTGTATTGCTACGGGTGGAGGGTTTGTTAATGTTTCAAATTTAGAAAAAGTAGGTTTTTGTGTTTATTTAAAAGCAAGTTTTGAATATTTAAAGAAGCGTTTAAGCGAGAATGAAATTGCTAAAAGACCTTTATTTTATGATGAAGTTCAAGCAAAAAGATTATATAATGAGCGTCTAAATAAATACGAGCAAAAAGCGAATTTGATTTTAGATGTTGAAAATAAAAGCATTGATGAGCTTGTGATAGAAATAAAAAAGGTGATAAAATGAGAGTATTAACAGGACTTCAGCCAAGTGGAGATTTGCATATAGGCAATTATTTTGGTGCTATAAGGCAAATGGTGGAGGCTCAAGAAAAAAGTGAAATGTTTATGTTTATAGCAAATTATCATGCTATGACTTCAAGTCAAGATGGAAAGAAATTAGAGCAAAATTCACTCAAAGCCGCTGCGGCTTTTTTAAGCCTTGGTATAGATCCGCAAAAGAGCGTTTTTTGGTTGCAAAGTGATGTTAAGGAAGTTATGGAGCTTTATTGGATTTTATCGCAATTTACTCCTATGGGTTTATTAGAGCGTGCGCATAGTTACAAGGATAAAGTTGCTAAGGGACTTAGTGCTTCACATGGGCTTTTTTCTTATCCTGTTTTAATGGCAGCTGATATTTTACTTTTTGATACACAAATTGTCCCTGTAGGAAAAGATCAAATCCAGCATGTTGAAATCGCACGCGATATTGCTTTAAAAGTTAATAATGAATGGGGTGAAATTTTTACCCTTCCAGAGGCTAAAGTTAATGAAGAAGTAGCTGTAGTTGTAGGCACTGATGGGGCAAAAATGAGTAAATCTTATCAAAATACTATAGATATTTTTAGCAGTGAAAAAATCTTAAAAAAACAAATTTCTTCCATAGTTACAGATAGTACCGCTTTAGAAGATCCAAAAGATCATGAAAACTGCAATATTTTTAAAATCGCAAAGCTTTTTTTAGATGAATCAGGGCAAAAAGAATTACAAATACGCTATGAAAAAGGTGGTGAGGGTTATGGACATTTTAAAATGTATTTAAATGATCTTGTCAATGAATACTTCAAAGAAGCAAGAATGAAATACGATGAGTTGTTAGAAAAACCTTCGCATTTAAAAGAAATTTTAGAATTGGGTGCAAGCAAGGCTAGGAGAATTGCTCAAGAAAAAATGCAAAAAATTTATGAAAAAATAGGACTTTAAGGAGTAAAAATGCTTGATTTGAAAAATTTACAAAATAATTTCGATGAGGTGGCTAAAAAGTTAAAAAATAAAAAAGTTGATGAAAATATCTTAAAAAAACTTGCTGAACTTTTTGCAAGTTTAAAAAAAGAAAAAACAACTTTAGAAGAATTTCAAGCTTTTCAGAATAAATTCAGTAAAGAACTAGCCACTGCAGAAGATAAGGAAAGCTTGAAGGCAAAACTCAGTGAAAATAAAATTAAAATCAACGAGCAAAATGCAAGAGTAAATGCTTTAGAAAATGAGTTAGAAACCATTGCTCATGCCATTCCAAATATCCCTGATGAATGCGTTCCCGTGGGTGAAGATGAGGAAGAAAATGTTGAAATAAAAAAAGTTTTAACGCCCCCTCAATTTGATTTTATTCCAAAAGAACACCATGATTTAGGAGAAAGTTTAAATTGGCTTGATTTTGTGCGAGGAGTAAAAATTTCACAAAGTCGTTTCTGTGTGCTTAAAAACGAAGGAGCCTTATTAAGTCGTGCTTTGGTAAATTATATGATAGATTTTAACCGAAGCCGTGGATTTGAATTTGTAAATGTGCCTTTTTTGGTAAATAGTGCTACGATGTTTGGTACAGGACAGCTTCCTAAATTTAAAGATGATATGTATAAGATAGAGGATGAGGATTTGTATTTAATCTCAACTTCTGAAATTCCTGTGACAAATCTTTATAGTGGAGAAATTTTAACAAGTGAAAGTTTACCTATTAAAATGACTTGCTATAGTGCTTGTTTTAGAAAAGAAGCAGGAAGTGCAGGGCGTGATACAAGGGGTATTATCCGTCAGCATCAATTTGAAAAAGTGGAGCTTGTGAGCATTGCCAAACCTGAACAAAGCGATAGTGTTTTTAATGAGATGGTAGAATGTGCAAGTGATTTGCTTAGTTCTTTAGGTTTAGCGCATAGACATTTGATGCTTTGCACTGGAGATTTAGGCTTTAGCGCAGCAAAAACCATAGATCTTGAAGTTTGGATACCATCACAAAATAAATATCGTGAAATCAGTTCTGTTTCCAATTGTCGTGATTTTCAAGCAAGGCGTGCAAAAATTCGCTATAAAAATGAAAAAGGAAAAAATGAATTAGTGCATACTTTAAATGGTTCTTCTTTGGCAGTAGGTAGAACTTTGGTTGCTATTATGGAAAATTATCAAGATAAAGAAGGTAAAATTCAAATTCCTGATGTATTGAAAAAATATTTTTAAAGAGTGTAAATGGCAGATAAAGAAGATATAGTTCTTGAAAAACCCGAAGATACTTTAAATGAACCAAGACTTGATGAAAGTTTGGGTGAATTTAAAGGGCAGGAAGGTCAGGCTCCTGAGGATGAAGAATTTGCATCTTTACCAGAGGAATTGCCTAGGGAAAATAGTGATAGCGGTTTTAAATTCACAAGAGAAAGTGCACCAGAAGAAGTATCGACTTTTGAAGAGGTAAAAGAAGATGAGTCTACTCCGTGGTATAAAGATCGTAAATTTATGTCTCTTGTGGGCTTGTCTTTGGGAATCATTTGTATTTTGGTATTTACTTTATTTTATTTAACTTTTAATGAAGGGAAGGTTAAGCCCGATATTATCGCATCAAAGCCTATTGAACAGCCTGTGGTTATGCCTGATGAATCCTATAATTATAATGATATGACAAGGGTTGATGGGATGATACAAAAGGCAAATGCGCTTTATTTAAAGGGTGAAGTGGAGCAAGCTTTGAAAGTTTATGAGCAAATTGCCGTTTATAATGAGTCTTTATCTAATTATAACTTAGGGGTTTCTCAAATGAATGAGGGTAAATTTGATGAAGCCTTTGATAGTTTTAAAAAGGCAATAGCTAATGGAGAAAATCAAAGTGTGGCAGCTATTAATGCTGCTGTTTGCGCTTTAAAGCTTAATGATAAGGAAAAATTTAAATATTATATAGATTTAGCGCAAGTTTATCTTCCTAAAGAAGGAAAATCTAAATTGTATGATTATTATTTGGCTTTAATTAATTATTATAAGGGTTATTATCCCGAAGCTTTGCAAATGCTTCAACGCGTAAATTCGGAACCTTACACAGATGTAGCTAAATATTTATCCGCTAAAATTTATGCAAAGATGGATTTTGATGCAAAATCTGTTCAACAATTAAATACTCAAGGAAGTTTTGAACCTAGTCTTTCTTTGGGACTTTTATATGCAAGAATGGGAGAATACGATAAGGCTAAAATAGCCTTAAATACAGCAATGAAGATCGAAAGAGATTTCAATCAAAGTCTTTCAGCTTTAACTTTAGTTGATATTAAAACAGGAGATTTTCAAGATATGTTATTGCGTTTGCAGGATACATATAGAAATGATGAAGATAAGTATAAAATTTTAGATAGATATAAGATCAAAGTTCGTTTAAATAAAGAACTCTTCAATATAGCCATAGCGCAGAGAAATTTTTCCAATGACATCCTAAAAAAACAAAAAGATCAGTTTGATTTACTTTTTTATTTTGCGCCTTATCAAGTTTTTGACTCAAAACAAGCATCACTTTATATAAAAAAAGCCAATATTACAAATTTTGTAGATGATAGTTCAGATGGTCAAAGCTATTTGGCTAGGAGTCAAGCCTTATCTTCAACTAATGTAAAAATTTCTAACATTATCAATGATGCATTAAATCAAAAATTAAGACTTGCAAATAAAGAATTCCAAGCTTTATTGGAGGATTATCCTGAACATAGTATTTTACAATACAATCTTGCTTTAACTTATGCACAAATGCAAAATTATGAACTTGCTTATAAGCATTTTTCTAGCTCTTATCATTTAAATCCTAAAAATTATTTATCCGGTGCTTTTGCGATGTTTTGCGGAAAATTAAGTGATAATGATACAACCAAACTTTATCATGAAATTCTTGATAATATTGCAGCAGATTCAAATTTTAAAGCCAATATGCAAAAAAATATGCTATTTTTAGCTAATGGTGATTATATTTCTATGTTGCCTTATTTGCATGAGAATGGACAAAAAACACCCTTAAATCTTATTTTTGAAACTATTATTGCAAAAAATAATAATCTTAACAATCAAGTAGATGTAAGAATCGCCAAATTAAGATCAGAACTTCCGCAAGATATTGTGGCAAATATTTTGTATTTTAATTCTTTAAATTCGAATTTGAATATTAAAGAATATGCTCAAAATGCCCAAATTCATTTTAAGAATTTACAAGTTGATTACCGCAGTGTTTTTGGAGGTTCAAATATTGCTAGGGAATTGTATGTTAATTTAATGCATATTGCAGGATTGTTAAATTTAGAAAGACAAAAATTTAAAACCTTGATTAATACCTCTAAGGTTAAAGATGAGGGTATGATACAAACTTTAGCTTATTTGGATATTTTTGCGCAGCAGTATGAGGAATCTTATGCTTTGTATAATACTCTAATCGATGAATATGGAGCAAAGGATTCTAGGACTTTGTTTTTAGCCTCTGTAGCTGCTGTGGGTGCGAATAATCCAAACTCAGCCATTGCTCTTTTGCAACTTTCAAAACTCACAGATAAGAATAATAAAGAAAGTAAGGTAGCTTTAGGTTTGCTTTATCAAGAAGTGGGTAATTACGAAGCGGCAATGACGCAGTATAGAACTTTGCCTAATGATTTTAAGAGTGAATTTTTTACTTTTGATATTAAAAATCAATAAGGTGCTTGGTATAGTCCAAACACCTTTGTCATGCTTTAAGGTCTAAAGTTTTTCCACCAAGTTCATCGATACGATCGCTAACTTTTTTTATTGTAGCTTCGATTGTATCTTGGCTGATTTGAGGAAGCTCTCCGCCCCAAATTTTTTCTGCTTGCTCAAACCCTTGTTTTATACCTTCTAGCCCCTTTTTAAGCTTTTCAACATCGTTTCCAGCACCTTTGATGACAAAATCAGCAATGCGATTTGCTGTATTGTCAATACCAAAAAATCCCTCTTCACTGATGAGCTGATTGAGTTCATCAGTATTCATTGTAAGTGGATTTTTTCCATTATAACCTAAAGACGCAAAGTCAATATCTGAAAGCATAGACTTTACAGAATTTAAATCATTGCCTCCCAAAAGATCATTAATTCCAGCTTGAGCATTACTTGTGTTTAAAACAGTACTCATGGTTTGTTGCTGAAATTGCACAAGATAAATTTGACTAATACCCTTACCGCCAAGTGCATTGAGTTTGTCTAGGATATCTTGATTTGAATTGGCACTTTGAACATTTGTGTCTTTTGTATTCTCTGTAGCGTTACCATCTGCCTTCTTATTGCTAACTTGAGCTTGTGCCATACTAGCGACATTTGAAAAAGTATTGATTTGCATTTCTGCTCCTTTTTGTAATGAGGCTAATTGTATATCGACTATTTTTAATTAAATTTTAGAAGTGGATTTAAATAGACTTAAAAATTTAAGTCTATTTAAGATAGTAAGTAATTTGCTCTTTTGCAAGTATGCGTATAAGATTGCTTGTGCCTTCTACTCCAGTTGGAAAGCCTGCAGTGAGCAAATAGCACTTCTCTTTATTCATAAAACCTTTTTCAACGCTAGATTTTACAGAATCTCTAAGTAAATCCGTTAAATCCTCGCTTTTATTAACCAAAATGGCAGGATTGACACCCCAAACTATACTTAAAGAATTCAATGTTTTTTCAGAGTGAGCCACTGCTATAATCTCCATATCTGGACGATATCTTGAAATTTTAATAGCGGATTTTCCACTACTAGTCAAGGAAAAAATAGCATCAGCATTAAGATCTGTTGCAAGATGGGCTGAAGAGCGCATGATTTTATCTGTATTGTCAAGATTTTCAAATTCATTAAATTTGTTATAAGGATAGCGCTTTTCAGTTTCTATGATGGTTTGACACATGATATCAACTGCATTGGCTGGATCTATACCTACTGCACTTTCTTCGCTAAGCATTACAGCATCTGTCCCATCTAAAACAGCATTAGCAACATCTGAAATTTCGGCTCTTGTAGCAGTTTTGCTTTTTGCAAGAGAAAAAAGCATTTGTGTAGCTGTTATAACAGGTTTTGAAGCATTATTGGCTTTGTGAATAATTGCTTTTTGTATATTAGGTACTTTATAGTAAGGAACTTCTATACCAAGATCTCCACGCGCGACCATTATACCATCACTAGATGCTATAATTTCATCTATATTTTCAACTGCGTCAAATTTTTCTATTTTTGCAAATATAGAAATTTTAGCATTATTTTGAGCTAAAATTTCACGAACTTCATCAATATCATGAGCATTTTGAACAAAAGAAATAGCTAGGAAATCTACTTCATTTTCTATACCCCAAAGTAAGTCTTTTTTATCTTTTTGTGTGATAACATCAATATTGATTTTAGTATTTGGAAAATTAATACCCTTGTTTGAATTTAAAAAACCATCATTTTCTATGAGAGTTTCAATTTTTTCACTATCTTTAGCAGTCACTTTTGCCCTGATTGAACCATCATATAAATAGACATATTCGTCTAATTTTAGCATATTTAAAATTTCGCTTTGATTGATGCTAAGTTTATAATGATTTGGAGCAATTTGTTCGCCTATGATTTTTTCATAATAAAAATCAAGTCTATCACCTTTTTTAAGCTCAAAAGGAGTTTTCAGCTCTCCTGTGCGAATTTTTGGCCCGCTTATATCTTGTAAAATTCCTACGCGAGTGTTAAGTTCTCTTGAAACTTTGCGTATGGTTTCAAGATTGTTTTTGTGGTATTTATGCGTTCCATGAGAGAAATTTAAACGAAAAACATTTACGCCATTGATTATCATCTGGCGTAAAACATCTTCCTTTTCGCTTGCTGGCCCAACTGTAGCTACAATTTTAGTTTTTTTTAGCACGCTGTTCTCCTTTTTTTGTTTAATTATAATCAAACTTTGGAAACAAAAAGACTACAATAATTCTGAAGCAAATTTATCCTCATCAAATTTAGCTCCTAAATACTCGCACATAAGCTTAGCATCTCTTTCAGCATTGCCTAAACAGCTTGTTGCTCCAGGACTTGGAGTCATATTAAAAATAATTCCGGGAGTTTCGGTAATGCTTGCTTCACCTAGCATTAATTCTCCTCTAGTTTTATCAATGACTTGAGGACGCACTCCCCCAAAGCCTTTTGCATAATAAATATCACTTGTTTTTAAGCTAGGGACTATTTTTTTGGCATCTTTTACAAATAAGCTTTTATCAATAAAAGGTAATTCAAAAAGATAGTTATAAAGTATATAATTTCTAATCGTTGGATCTTTAAACATACTAAAAGTAACCTTTAAGACGATTTTGTCAAGTTTTAAGGCTTCAAAGAATTCAGGGATAGATTTTAAACCATGGTAGCGTTCAAGTTTTGGAATAACTAGGGCAGTAGGGCCAAAACGAGTATTCATATCCGCAAGCAAGTCAGGATCTCCATGAAGAGCTGCAAAAGGTAGTTTTGGATTTTGCACCATATAGACTTTACCATTGAGTAGTTTTTGTTTGGTTAAATAAAAGCTTCCCGCTACAGGCCAACAAGATTTATCCATACCCAAATTCATTTTATGTGCTAGATACAAAGAATGTGCACCAGCATTTACAACTACAGCCTTAGAACGGTATTCTTGATAAGTGTTTGTTTTCAAGATAAAAATATCATCTTTTTTCTCTATATGAACAATTTCTTGATTGAAAGCTACAAAGGTATTTTTACCTTGTTTTTGTCCTTGTTCAACCAAACTTGCACTCATTTTTCCAAAATCTACTGTAGTAAAAACTTCTCCAGCTTCGACTCCCATAGCACAGATATTTTCAGGTCTATCATCTCTGCCATTTTCTCCAAGAGCTACTTTAGGCTCAATTTGTTTAATTTTATCTTTATTAAAAAATTTCATATAAGGATAAAGTTCGCCAAATTCTTCATGGCGTTTTTTCATATATTCGCATTCTGAATCACCAACAGCCAAGGCCATTTTTTGATGAGAAAACATAAATTGATTTTGAGCATTTTGCAAAAGCCCGTATTTTACTATCATATCAGCAGTTCTTTTAACTTTTTTAGCTTTTTCTAGAGTATAGTTTGTTTCGATATCTCCACAATGAATAGTTTGAGAATTGCTTGTTCCTTTAGAATTTAATGTTGCAGGAGCATGATATTTTTCTATTAAAGCAATATTTTTAATATCAGTATATCTTGCAAGCTCGTAAAATAGAGCTGCTCCAGAAATTCCTGCTCCGATGACAATTACATCGAATTCTTGTTGAGTCATTTTTTTTCCTTTTTTTGCTTCTAGTAAAGTTAATTTTTCTAAATAAAAGTGTAATCCAATTTATTTTATAAAAAGTTAAATTTGATTGAAGAATATACAGAATGAGAATTTTTGTAACATTACAAATTAAAAAAGTAGATTCGGATTTTCTTGTATAATCTTCTTCATTCCTCTAAAAATGAGAAGTTTATCGTAAATAGCATAATCAAAATAATTTGCTAAAAACTGCCCATCTCCACCTGTAAAATAAAGTTTTTTATTTTGCGCAGCATCTTTTATAAGCAAATAAATACTTTTAAACACTCCATAACTTAGAGCATCGCTTGTTTTTTGCGGGAAGGCATCAAGACTGATTTGGGTATTAAACTCATGTTTTAATCTAGGAGAAATATGAGCATAAATTTTTCTATAATTAGCAATACCCGGTAAGATGAAACCTCCTAAATGTATGGAATTTGATACTATATCTACCGTAATTGCACTGCCAGCATCTACCACAACTCCATCTTCTATAGTGTAACAAGCTGCGATTCGATCTACGCCCAAGCCTTGATAAATGGTATCAAATACAAAATAAGGCTCAAGATTTATAAAGTTTTTGCGTGCTTTTAAATGTTCTTTGATATGCTCATTAACATTGATATAAAAAATTTTTTGTTCACTTTTAAATTCTAAAAATTGTTCTATATTAAGGGTAAAAAATTTATTATCATCTAAAAAACTAGCATTGGAATTGCCAATATCACAAAATAGCATGAATATGAAATCCTTTTTCTTCAAGGTAATATTTTGCCTTTGAGCACAGAGGGCTTTTAGTAAAAAAATATTTGTATTTTAGATCAAAATCATTGGCTAAGTTGTTTATAAATATAGCATCTTTGTTGATAAATCTTGCTTTTCCTGTGTATATTAAAAGTAAATTTTCATCATTCAAAGCACAAAGATAAGTTTTCTTTTTTGTTAAATTTGTTAAATCAAAAGGTTTTAAATTCAGCTTTAAAACCTTCATTGCTTCATTTAAAATATTCATAATAAATCTAAAATTTTATCTCCATAATAAAACTTTCCATTGCCCATAAAAGATATTTTTTCAACTGCGTTTGGAAGTTCAAAGATTTGAATATTTTCAAGATTGAGATCACATTTGATTAAATAGCCTGTTTTCTCAAAAGCGTAAAGATGGTCATTGTGTATGCTAACTTTTGTAAAGATAGCAAAATCAAATTTTTTCTCTGTGATTTTTCTTAGATTATAGTCTGTTTTTATGATGTTACCATTTTTTTCTAATATAAATAGCGCATTGCTATCTAGTGCAATATCTTTAATATCAGCATCCAAGTAAAGAGTTCTAGCAGGGCTTACTACTATAACTTTTTTAGCTGTTGCAGCTATCATTTTATCATCATTTATATCAAGGTGAATGACATTGTTAAAAAAACTTTCTGCTGAAATCACAACATCTTTGACAACTTCAAAAGTATTTTTTGATACGATTGTAATTTTCCCATCTAAAGTTGGATAAATAATGATATTGTCTAAAAAGATAGGATTTGCAACGCGACTATCTTGTGCGGGTGCAGGTGTTAGGTTTTGGCTGAATTTTATACCTAGGGAGCGATTGGCTAAAACAATGCTATTGTTTGCTAAAACAAGTGCTAAATCATCTCCATGTAAAGCTACTCCAAGAACTGCAGCATCAAATTTGTAAGAATAAACTTCATCATGAGAACTATTGTAAATTTTTAAATTTCCATTATCATCTGCTTCGATAAATTCACCCTCTTGATATGCTAAAAGTATATAGCCCTTATCTAGTTTAAAATCTTCAATTATTGCATCATTTTTTAAAATTACTTGATTGTTTTTGAGTTTTGCCGAAATTGTATTCCAATCCACAATACTAGATTTTAAGCTATCGTTAGAACTTAGCTTTCCATCGGTTTGTGAAGGTTCAAAGTATTGTCTTTTAGTTCCACAAGCGCAAAGAAAAATAAGACAAAATGAGATTAAAAAAAGCTGTCTCATCGGGAAATGCCTTGATAGTGTTTTAGATTTTTAGCAATCTGGCTTAGGGCTGAGTCATCTTTAATTTGAGAAAGTAAAATATTAGCTTGTTCGATTTTTCCCTCTCCTAAAAGTCTATAAGCTTGTAAAATTTTATCGTAATTTTTTAAAAATATCGATTTTTTTCCTAGAGGAAGAGAAATAATATTTTTAAGCAAATGATTTGCATCGGAATTGCTACTTAAGCTTTGCAACTGACTTTTAATCTCGGTATTGTTGATATCTTTTGCTAATTCTTTCATTAGAAAAATTGCATAAAGATTAGCATTTTTATTTTTAAGTTGTTCAAGAAGTGCTTGATCGTTTGGGTTGTTTAATAAACTTGTGTAAATTTTATTGCTTTCTTCGATATTGTATTGTTCGATTTTACCACTGATAAAGCTTATAGAAAACCAAATAATCAAAATTGCTATAAGTGCAAATATATATAATTTATATTTTTTTATAAATCTCTCACCTTTGATAAAATTTTCAATGAATTGTTCTTCGGTATTGATTTCTGCTTTTACGGCTTTTAAATTATCTTTTAATCCCAAAATTTATCCTTGTAATTTTTAATTTTAAAAAACTGCAGTATTGTATCATATAAATTACAAAATATCCTAAACAATTTAAAGCTTTTTATGATATAATTTTAAAAATTGACTTTATTTTAGTAAGGTTTAAGATGCAAATAGATGAAAAATTGCTTAGCAAGCTTGAAAAACTAAGTGCTTTACAAATTGAAGAAGAAAAAAGAAGTGAAGTGATTTGCGAACTTAGTGAGATTGTGAATTTTGTTGAGAAGTTAAATGAATTAGATTTAAGTTCTTCAGAAGTTACAATCAGCACCATTAAAGGTGGAGCACCTTTTAGAAGTGATAGTGTTAATAGTAGCAATGTAGTAGAAACGGTTTTAAATCATGCCCCAAAAAGCAATGATCATTTTTTCATTGTTCCTAAAATCATTGAGTGATCAATCTAGTGTTTGGTTCTTGTTTGTATAATTTATAATTTTAAGTGATTTTTAAATGCTTTGGTAAGGTGAATTAAAATATGGAATTTTACTGGTTTGATGCTTTTATTTTAGGTTTTACTCTACTTTTAGGTCTTAAGGGTATTGTAAGTGGTTTGATTAAAGAAGTATTTGGTTTGCTCGGGATTATCGGTGGTGTTTTTATTGCTTCAAAATACGCTTCGCAAGCTGCAGAATTTATTCAAAATACTTTCTATAAGATAGAAAATCAAAGTTTGGCTAATTTTGCAGGATTTTTAGCAATTTTAATTATTTTTTGGATAATTTGTCTCGTGCTTGGCAATTTTATTTCTAAATTGGTTAAATTAAGCGGTTTGGGATTTTTAGATCGTTTGGGAGGGTTTATTTTTGGAGGTGCAAAAGTATTTTTAATTTTTGCAATTTTAGTTTTTTGTGTGGCGCGTATTGATTTTTTAAATGATAAATTAAATCAATTTGCCCAAAATAGTTTTACTTTAACTCCTCTTAAAAATATAGGATCATTTATAATGAATCAGTCTCTAACAACAAGTAGTTTGGGTCAAATTGATCAAAATTTGCAAGATATTAGAGATGATTTAAGTACTACTCAAGGAGAATAAAATATGTTGATTGAGAATGTAGAATACGATGTATTACTAGAAAGATTTAAGAAAATTTTACGACAAGGTGGTCTTAAATATACCAAACAAAGAGAAATCTTACTCAAAACCTTATATCATAGTGATACACATTATACTCCTGAAAGTTTATATATGGAGATTAAACAAGCAGAACCGGATTTGAATGTAGGTATTGCTACGGTTTATAGGACTTTAAATTTGCTTGAAGAAGCAGAAATGGTTACTTCTATATCATTTGGTTCGGCTGGAAAAAAATACGAGCTTGCCAATAAACCACACCATGATCATATGATTTGTAAAAATTGTGGAAAAATTATAGAATTTGAAAATCCTATCATTGAAAGACAGCAAGCCTTGATTGCTAAAGAGCATGGATTTAAACTTACGGGACATTTAATGCAACTTTATGGTGTGTGTAATAATTGTAATCAAAAAGCTAAGGTAAAAATTTAATGTTTGACAATATTTTAGAACAACAAAGAATTCAAAAGGCTAATGAGCTTAAAAACGCAGGAGTAAATCCTTATCCACATTTTTTAGTTAAAGAACTTTCTCTAGCAGATTTTAAAAAGAAATTTAGCTATATTTTTGATACTGAAAATAAACGCGATGAAAGTATCTCTTCTGTCATTTCTGGACGCTTAAAGCTTCTTAGAATTGCTGGTAAATCTATATTTGCTAATATAGAAGATGAGAATGAGAATTTGCAAATTTATTTTAGTAAAGATTCTTTAGGTGAGGAAAAATTTAATTTATTCAAAAAAAATCTTGAAGTGGGTGATATCATCCTTGCAAAAGGCTTCCCTTTTGTTACTAAAACGGGAGAGTTTAGCTTGCACGCAAGTGAGATCACTTTAGCAACTAAATCAATAGTACCTTTGCCTGAAAAATACCATGGACTTACAGATATAGAACAAAGATATCGTAAGCGTTATGTAGATATGATTATGAATGCAGAGGTTAGAAAAGATTTTCTGACTCGTTCTAAAGTTGTAAGTTTGATTCGTCATTTTTTTGAAGAAAAAGGCTTTTTAGAGGTTGAAACTCCTATGATGCACCCCATTGCAGGTGGTGCAAATGCTAAACCTTTTGTAACTTTTCATAATTCTTTAGGGGTTGAGAGATTTTTAAGAATTGCACCTGAGCTTTATTTAAAAAGACTTGTAGTGGGTGGTTTTGAGGCAGTTTTTGAAATCAATCGTTGTTTTAGAAATGAAGGAATGGATCTTACTCATAACCCTGAATTTACTACAATTGAGTTTTATTGGGCTTATCATAATTATAAAGATTTAATGGATCTTACTGAAGAACTTTTTGCCTTGCTTTTAGAAAAATTGCAATTAGGAAAAATCATAGAATTTGATGGACAAAAAATCGATTTTTCCAAACCTTTTGAGAGAATTACTTATAAAGATGCGCTTAAAAAGTATGGTGCTTTAAGCGATGAAATTATTGAAAATAAAGATAAGATTTTAGAGAAATTAAAAAAAGATGGCTTTGAAGCAAATGATAAGCTTGACTTAGGGCATTTGCAAGCCGAGCTTTTCGATAATTATGTAGAAAGTAAACTTATTGATCCTACTTTTATCACAGATTTTCCAATATCTATTAGCCCACTTTCTCGTCGTAGTGACAAAAATTCTGAGATAGCAGAGCGCTTTGAGCTTTTTGTGTGTGGTAGAGAATTAGCCAATGGTTTTAACGAATTAAATGATCCTTTAGATCAATATGAAAGATTTTTAAAACAAATTGAGGCTAAAAATGCAGGTGATGAAGAAGCGTGTGAAATGGATGAAGATTTTGTAAATGCTCTAGGATATGGTATGCCACCAACAGCAGGACAAGGTATAGGAATAGATAGATTGGTGATGCTTTTAACAAATAAAAAATCTATTCGAGATGTGATATTGTTTCCAGCTATGAGGCCATTGAAATCAGAATTAAAGGAGGATAAAGAATGAGTTTAGAGCAGTTTGATAAGGAAATTTTTGATTTAACTAACCAAGAGTTAGTGCGCCAGTGCGAAGGTCTTGAAATGATAGCAAGTGAGAATTTCACTTTGCCTGAAGTAATGGAAGTAATGGGAAGTGTTCTAACTAACAAATATGCAGAAGGTTATCCAGGTAAGAGATATTATGGAGGCTGTGAATTTGTAGATGAAATCGAAAATTTAGCTATAGAAAGATGTAAAAAACTTTTTAATTGTAGTTTTGCAAATGTGCAACCTAATTCAGGTTCTCAAGCTAATCAAGGCGTTTATGCTGCACTTTTAAATCTAGGTGATAAAATTTTAGGAATGGATTTAAGTCATGGTGGACATTTAACACATGGTGCAAAAGTAAGCTCATCGGGAAAAATGTATGAGAGCTTTTTTTATGGTGTAGAGCTTGATGGAAGGATAAACTATGAAAAAGTTAGGGAAATTGCTCATATTGTAAAACCAAAGCTTATCGTGTGCGGTGCGAGTGCTTATGCTCGTATTATTGACTTTTCAAAATTTAGAGAGATTGCGGATGAAGTTGGAGCTTATCTTTTTGCAGACATTGCACACATTGCTGGACTTGTTGTAGCAGGTGAGCATCCAAGTCCATTTCCTCATGCTCATGTAGTAAGCTCTACAACCCACAAAACCTTACGTGGTCCAAGAGGCGGTATCATCATGACTAATGATGAAGAGCTTGCTAAAAAAATTAATTCAGCTATTTTTCCAGGTATCCAAGGTGGACCATTGATGCATGTTATTGCAGCTAAAGCCGTGGGATTTAAATTTAATCTTAGTGAAGAATGGAAAATTTATGCTAAGCAAGTAAGAAGCAATGCGCAAGCTTTAGCTAAAGTTTTAATGGATAGAAAGTATAAGCTTGTAAGTGATGGAACAGATAATCATCTTGTATTGATGAGCTTTTTAGAGCGTGAATTTAGCGGAAAAGATGCGGATTTGGCTTTGGGTAATGCAGGAATTACAGCAAATAAAAATACCGTGCCTGGCGAAACTAGAAGCCCATTTGTAACAAGTGGATTAAGATTAGGAACGCCTGCCCTTACGGCTAGAGGTTTTAAAGAAAATGAAATTCAAATAGTTGCTAACTATATAGCTGATATTTTAGATGATATTCAAAATACTCATTTGCAAAAAGAAATTAAGGAAAAACTCAAAACCCTTGCAAGTAATTTTATAATCTATGAAAAGGCAATGTTTTGATTTCACCTATGGATCTGTCGCTGATTAAAATAATTAGCGACCATTATTATATACGACGCGATAAGATTATGAAAAAAATAACACATCGAGGTCGTTTATTTTTTGATAAATTTGAAAGGATTGATGCTCCTTTAAATTTAAATATCATGAGAGAACATGCAGCGAAGAAAATCGTTGTTGCTCATGATTTGATCACCAAAGACAATAAAGTAGAAAATATTGTTTTTGATTATAATGGTTTTAATGCTGAAAGATTTTATCATCGTGCGCAGCTTATTTTGCGTGAAGAAGGTTTTATAAATTTTACAGCTTACAAAACAAAGACTCCAGGTCATTTACATCTTTATATTCACAAAGGTCACACTGCGTTAAACGAAGGTTATTCTTTAGCGTCTAAACTTTCAATGATGTTTGCAAGTAAAATGCCAGTTGAATGGAAGGTGTTTCCAAGTATGGATATTCCTAGAGAGTTTAATATATTAATACTACCCTATGAAGTCTATCAAAAAGAACGAGGCAGTTCTTGGTCTAAACATATGTAAGAAAGGAATATTATGGAAAATAATAAAAATGAATTTGATGATATTATTTTGGAAAAAAGTAATAAAAGTGAAAAAATGAAAAAAATTCTCTTACGCGTCATTGCTTTGATAATTTTATTTCTAGTGATTATGATAGTTATGAAACTCATTAATAGTGGTGAAGAAAATACTGAAAATCAAAGTATTTTACCAAGTGAACCCTTAAATATAACGCAAGATAATAATACTGATTCTTTTGAGAGTATGCCAATTACTGAAAATACTTCAGCTGAAGATCAATTTGAAGCTTTAAGAAGACAGATTCAAGGGGAGCAAAATGATAATTCTTTAGCACCAGCTCCTAATGCAAATGATAATATCAATTTAACTATGCCTGATCAAGAAGTGCCTGCTGAGCCAAATACGACAAATTCTGAAAAAGTGGCACCTTTAAATACTACACCTCCTAAGCAGGAAGTAAAACAAGAAAGTAAGCCAAAAGAAGAAGCAAAACAGACTGTCGTAAAAAAAGAACCTGCAAAACAAACACCTAAACAAGAGCCAAAAGCCAATGCTAATGATTTGTTTAAAAATGTAGATGCTAAACCTGTTCATCCAAATGGTCTAGCTTCTGGGATTTATGTTCAGATATTTTCAGTGAGCAATTTAGATCAAAAATCAAGAGAGCTAGCAGCTGTAAAACAAAAAGGCTATGAATATAAGCTTTATAAAACTACAGTAGGTGGAAAAGAAATCACTAAGGTTTTAATAGGACCTTTTGAGAAAGCAAATGTTGCAGCAGAATTAGCTAAAATTAGAAAAGAAGTAGCTAAAGACGCATTTTCTTTCACTTTAAAATGAAATTTTTAGCTGTGATCGGCGATCCCATTTCGCATTCTAAGTCGCCTAGAATTCATAACAATGCCATTCAAGTTCTCAAGCTTGATGGTATTTATACACGCTATCATCTACAAGATTATCATCAATTAAGACAGGATTTTTTTAAATTAAAACTTCAAGGAGCAAATATCACTTTGCCATTTAAAGAAGCAGCTTTGGAAATGGCTGATGTTAAAGATGAGCTTGCTAGTAATATTGGCTCTGCAAATACCTTATGTTTAAAAGATGGAAAAATTTATGCTTACAATACTGATGCCTTAGGTTTTTTAGAAGCTATTAAAGAATTTGAAAGTATTAATAAAGCTTTGATTTTAGGAGCTGGAGGGACTGCGCTTGCTCTAGCATTTGCTTTAAAGCAAAAAGGAGTAGAGGTTTGTGTGGCAAATCGTAGCGAAAAAAGATTTAAGGATTTTACTTTATATAAAACCAGTCTTTATAATGCCTTGGATGATTTTGATTTTGATTTGGTGGTTAATTCAACTTCGGCAGGCTTAAAAGATGATGATCTACCTTGCGATAAAATACTTTTAGATAAAATTTTAAGCAGAGCAAAATTTGCCTTTGATGTCATTTATGGCAAAGAAACCTCTTTTTTAAAATTATGCAAAGAGCATAACTTAAAAGTAAAAGATGGGTTTGATATGCTTTTATGGCAAGCTGTTTTTGCCTTTGAGCTTTTTTTTGATGTCAAAGATAAAAGAGAAAAGATTAAAAATGCCATGCAAGAAGCTCTGAAGTTAGAGTTTTGATTTTTTTGATTTCTCTTAGAAAATATCAAATATAATAAGAGAAATCAAAGTATTATTTACTATTTAGGCTAATCATTCAAAAATGATAACCCCATCTTGATTTTTGTTTGTGTTATTTTCATATTGTATATTTGAATTTGAAGATGTTTGCTCTTGAAAAGAAATATCTTGCGAGCTATTATCCAAATTTTGTTCTTGAGGTAAATTTTCTTCAAATATTGTGTTGGTATCAAAATGATTAAAGCCGCTAGAATCAGTATTGCTATTTGGTACAGTTTTTCCTATATCTGTGGCTTTTGGAAGATTATTATAGAGTGTATTTAAAGTATTTTTATAAAAATGTAAAAAACTTTTATCTATTTCAAAAGCTGGCTTTTCTAGACCTTTATTGAGTTGTGTGGGTACTGTTGAAATAGTAGTTTTAAACATATTTATTCCATCTTTGGTTTTAATAGGGTAATTTAAATCCACCAAGGAGTCAAGTTTGGTATGGCTTGTTAGATTGGTCGAATTTTGAGGGTTGTGCTGATCAATAAAATCAATTTTTCCTTGAAATTTAATTCCTAAATTAGATTTAACAGACTCTCCACTCATAAAATTATTCGATTTTTGTATATTTTTTTCTTCTATAAGAACATTTATCAAACTTTTAAGAGTGTAATCAGGATTTGAAGTTACTATTTTATAGCCCTTAAGCTGTGCTATGGTTTTAAATTGTTCTTCTAAATTTTCTTTTAAAAGAGCCACTTCCTTGTCAATGCGAATTTTAAGTACAGAGTTTTCAAAATAATCTGAATAATTATTATTTTGTTCTATATTTATAGGTTCTAGCATGATTGAAACCCCAGAATCTATAGGCTCTACTTTTGTAGGAGTTTGAGGTTTGAAATTAGGCATTGAAACATGCACAAAATTATTGCTAGCACCACTGCAAGCAGCTAAAAATAAAGCAATAATAAATAAGAAATATTTTTTCATTTTTTAACCTTTAAGATAAGAAATTATGTTTAATTATAGCAAGTTAAAGTTTTTTTGCTATATTTTTACAAAATAAATAATGGAAAAAGTATGGAATTTTGGCAAAATATTTATTCAAATTTTGATGTTGTGGCTTTTAGTGTTTTAGGGTTTAAAGTACATTGGTATGGAATTATGTATGTTTTAGCCTTACTTTTAGCCTTACTTTTAGCGAAATTTTTTGTAAGAAAATTTAAGCTAGATATCGATGAAAAACGCTTAGATAGTTATTTTATTTGGGTGGAAATTGGCGTGATTTTAGGAGCAAGACTTGGATATATTTTAATTTATGATGCACACACTATGTATTATATTACTCATCCTTGGCAAATTTTCAATCCTTATGCAAATGGTGAATTTGTAGGCATTCGTGGTATGAGTTATCATGGTGCGATTATAGGATTTTTGATAGCTACTTTTTTATTTTGTAAAAAATACAAAGAAAATCCTTGGAAATTTCTTGATTTGGTGGCTTTGAGTGTACCTTTAGCTTATGTTTTTGGTCGTATAGGAAATTTTTTAAACCAAGAGCTTTTTGGACGCATTACCGATGTATCTTGGGGTATTTATGTGGAGGGAGTTTTAAGACATCCATCACAACTTTATGAAGCCTTTTTAGAGGGAGTTGTGGTTTTTATTGTTATTTATCTGGTAAAAATGAAACAAAAATTTCAAGGTGAACTTATTCTTGTTTATGCTTGTGTTTATTCTTTGGCGCGTTTTGTATGTGAATTTTATCGTGAACCAGATTTTGGTTTAGGCTTTATTTTTTGGGGTATGAGCATGGGACAAATTTTGAGTTTGCTTATGTTTGTAGCAGCCTTGTTATTTTATATTTGCATAAAGTTTAAAAAAGTAAATATTTAATGTGTATTAAAGGCTATTGTACTATAATGAAGAGATTTTTTAAATTTCTTTCTATAAAGGAGTGAAGATGAGTGAGCTTATCGAAGGGTATTTGGGTAAGAGCATTGATGGCAAAAAAAGTAAAATGCCTGCAAAGTTAGATTTTATCCAAAGTGCTTCTGGGCTTTTTCTAGGTCTTTTCATGTGGGTACATATGGTTTTTGTATCTACTATCTTGGTGAGTAAGGATTTTTTTAATTCCGTTGTCCATTTTTTGGAATTAAAATTCATTTATAACGATCCAATGATGAGTTATATTACCTCGTTTTTAGCTGCCTGTGTTTTGGTGGTGTTTTTTGTGCATGCTTTATTGGCTATGAGAAAATTTCCTATTAATTTTCGCCAATACCAAATTCTTAGAACTCATGCTAAAAAAATGAATCATGGTGATACTTCATTATGGCTTGTTCAAGCATTTACAGGTTTTGTAATGTTTTTCTTAGGCTCTGCGCACTTGATTTTTGTTATCACAAATGGAGATAAAATTTCTGCTGATATGTCAGGTGATAGGGTGATCAATCATTTTATGTGGCTTTTTTATATCGCACTTTTAATCTGTGTGGAATTGCATGGTAGTATAGGGCTTTATAGACTTTGTGTAAAATGGGGCTGGTTTGAAGCAAAAGATGTTAAAGATATTCGCAAAAGTCGTAAAAAACTCAAGATGGCAAAATGGATAATCAGCATTTTCTTCTTGGTTTTAGGAGTTTTAAGTCTTGCAGCATTTGCGAAAATTGGATTTGAAAACTATCAAAGTCAAACAACTGCAATGGTAAAAACTTATAATGGAGCAAATTATGAATATTCAATATAGTGATGCTTTAGTAATAGGCGGAGGTTTGGCAGGCCTTAGAGCTGCAATAGAGGTGGCAAAAAGTGGTCAAAGTGTAACACTTTTAAGTATTTGTCCGGTAAAGCGTTCGCACTCTGCTGCGGTGCAAGGAGGTATGCAAGCTTCTTTAGGAAATGGTGCTAAAGGTGAAGGTGATAACGAAGATTTACACTTTGCAGATACAGTAAAAGGAAGCGACTGGGGTTGTGATCAAGAAGTAGCAAGAATGTTTGCACAAACTGCTCCAAAAGCCGTTCGCGAACTTGCTTCTTGGGGGGTTCCTTGGACTAGGGTAACTAAAGGACCAAGAACAGTTGTTATTAACGCACAAAAAACTGTAATCGAAGAAAGAGAAGAGGCTCATGGACTCATCAATGCTCGTGACTTTGGTGGAACTAAAAAATGGAGAACTTGTTATATAGCTGATGCTACAGGCCACTGTATGCTTTATGGCGTAGCTAATGAAGCTATCAAACATCAGGTAAAAATTATCGATAGAATGGAAGCGGTTAGAGTTATCCATGATGGCAAAAAATGCTTAGGTGTAATTGCAAGGGATTTAACTAATGGGCAACTGATTGCTTATATTGCAAGAGGAACAATGATAGCAACGGGTGGTTATGGTAGAATTTATAAGCAAACCACAAATGCGGTTATCTGCGAAGGAACAGGTGCAGCTATAGCTCTTGAAACAGGACTTTGTAGACTTTCAAATATGGAAGCTGTGCAATTTCACCCAACGCCTATTGTCCCAAGTGGAATTTTACTTACTGAAGGGTGTCGTGGAGATGGTGGAATTTTACGTGATGTGGATGGATATCGTTTCATGCCTGATTATGAGCCAGAGAAAAAAGAACTTGCAAGCCGTGATGTGGTAAGTCGTAGAATGATGGAGCATATTAGAAAAGGTAAGGGTGTAAAAAGTCCTTATGGCGATCATTTGTGGCTTGATATTTCCATACTTGGCCGTGCACATGTAGAAAAAAATCTTCGTGATGTGCAAGATATTTGCAAAACTTTCAATGGTATTGATCCTGCTGATGAAGGTCCAAAAGGTTGGGCTCCAGTTTTACCTATGCAGCATTATTCTATGGGTGGCATTAGAACAAAACCTACAGGCGAGAGTCAATGGTTAGATGGTCTTTTTGCTTGTGGCGAGGCAGCGTGTTGGGATATGCACGGATTTAACCGCTTGGGAGGAAATAGCTGTGCTGAAACCGTTGTTGCAGGTATGATTATAGGGGATTATTTTGCAGATTATTGTAAAAATAATGGTGAAGTTATCGATACAAATATAGTAAAAGACTTTTTAACAAAAGAATACCAATATTTAAAATCTTTAGTAGATAAAGAAGGTAAATATTCTGTTTTTGAAATCAAAAATAGAATGAAAGAAATCATGTGGGATAAAGTAGCAATCTTTAGAACAGGTGAAGGCTTAAAAGAAGCTGTTGATGAGCTTGAAAAACTTTATAAAGAATCTCAAAATGTAAAAGTACATTGTAAAGAGCTTGATTGTGCAAACCCTGAGCTAGAAGAAGCTTATAGAGTTCCAAGAATGCTTAAAGTTGCACTTTGTGTAGCTTATGGAGCGTTATTAAGAACTGAAAGTCGCGGGGCGCACTATAGAGAGGATTATCCAAAAAGAGATGATTTGAACTGGATGAAGAGAACTTTAACTTACTGGGTAGAGGGCGAAAGCTTGCCTCGTGTTGAATACGATGAACTTGATATTATGAAAATGGAAATGCCACCTGCATTCCGTGGGTATGGTGCTAAAGGTAATATCATAGAAAATCCTTTAAGTGAAAAGCGTCAAGCTGAAGTTGATGCAATCCGCGAAAAAATGGAAGCTGAAGGTAAAAATCGTCACGAAATTCAGCACGCTTTAATGCCTTATGAATTACAACCAAAATATAAAGCGCTAAATCAAAGAATAGGAGTGGATTATGAGTAGAAAATTAACGATAAAGGCGTTTAAATATAATCCTTTAAGCAAAATTTCAAAACCTCATTTTGTAACTTACGAGCTTGAAGAAACTCCTTTTATGACAGTTTTTGTGTGCTTGACTTTAATCCGCGAAAAAATGGATGCGGATTTGAGTTTTGACTTTGTTTGTCGTGCAGGGATTTGTGGATCTTGTGCAATGATGATTAATGGTGTGCCAAAGCTTGCTTGTAAGACTTTAACAAAAGATTATTCTGATGGAGTTATCGAGCTTATGCCTATGCCTGCATTTAGACATATTAAGGATTTGAGTGTCAATACAGGCGAGTGGTTTGAGGATATGTGTAAGCGTGTTGAAAGTTGGGTACATAATGAAAAAGAAACCGATATTTCAAAAATTGAAGAACGCATAGAACCTGAAGTAGCAGAGGAAACTTTTGAGCTTGATCGTTGTATTGAGTGCGGAATTTGTGTGGCTTCGTGTGCAACTAAGCTTATGCGCCCGAATTTTATCGCAGCAACAGGGCTTTTAAGAACAGCTAGATATTTACAAGATCCGCACGATCATAGAACAGTTGAAGATTTCTATGAATTAGTGGGCGATGATGATGGTGTTTTTGGATGTATGTCTTTATTGGCTTGCGAAGATAATTGTCCTAAAAATTTACCTTTACAAAGCAAAATTGCTTATATGAGAAGACAACTTGTTGCTCAAAGAAATAAATAATATTTTCCCCTTAAAAAGGGGAAAATTATGAAAGAATTACTCCAAAAACTCTGGCAAAATGAACTCCAGCTTTTAGATTTTAATGCAAGCTTTAAAGATAAAAATATTCTTGATGTTTCCGAACTTGCTATCATATTGAGTGTTAATAAGGATAATTATGAAAGATATTTTCTCTTAAAAGAATTTAGCAATATTTGTAAAAAAATTGATTTAAGAGTAGATATTTTTAGCATTCAAAAAGCTCAAATTTGTGTTTTAAATATGTTTAGGGAGGGTTTTATACCTAAACAAGATTTATTAAAAGCCTTGCGAATTTTGCAAAAAATTTCAAACAATGCTGAAATTTTAGAATATATACAAAATATTCAAGTTCAAAGTATCGATAAAAAAGCTTTGTTTCAAAGTGGTTTTAATGAGCTTAATCATATCAATATGGAACTTAGTCAATTGAGTTTTGATGAAAATAGCAAAATAAGACTTCAAAAGACTTTAGAGAAATTTCAAAAATTAGAATTTAATATAGCTATAACAGGTGTTATGAATTCAGGAAAATCAAGCTTGCTTAATGCGCTTTTAAAAGAGGATTTTTTGGGGGTTTCTAATATCCCTGAAACCGCAAATTTGACTTTATTAAGCTATGGCAATACTCAAGAGGCCGTGATTTATTTTTGGGATACTCAAGAATGGGATAATATATTAAAAAGTTCCAAATTTAGCAAGGAGCTTAAAGAATTCATCGATGAGCTTGCTTTAAAAATCGATATTAAAGAATATGTTCAAGATAAGGCTTTAACACAAAAAATCAATCTAAAGGAGCTTAAAGAGTTTAGTTCTGCTAAAAACCAAATTTCTGCTCTTATTAAGAAGATAGAAATCAAAAGCAATTTGGAATTTTTAAAAAACAATATCTCTATAGTGGATACTCCAGGACTTGATGATATAGTCGTGCAAAGAGAAATTCTAACTAATGAGTATCTTAAAGAAAGCGATTTTTTAATCCATCTTATGAATGCTTCTCAAGCTTTAACACAAAAAGATGCTGAATTTTTAATCCATTGTTTATTGAATTCTCGGCTTAGCAAATTTTTAATTGTCCTTACCAAGGCGGATTTGTTAAGCCAAAAAGATTTAGATGAAGTGATAAATTACACCAAAGAAAGTCTTAAGGCTAGACTTGAAAATTTTGACACGCATTTGATAGAAAAGATAGATTTTTTATGTGTAAGCGCAAAAATGGCAAGTGATTTTTACAAGGGTTTATCTTCTGAAGAAAGCTTTAAGAAAAGTGGCATGAAAGAATTTGAGGAATATCTTTTTAATGAGCTTTATTCTGGAGAAAAAAGTAAAATTATTTTACAAGCCTATAAAAAAGAATTGCTTTTAGAGCTTAGAAATATTTTAAATGAATATGAAATGCAAAACAAGCTTATAAAAGAAGACGGGCAAGGCTTAAGCGAAGAAAATGATAAACTTTTATTGGAATTTAAGGCTAAAGAAGAAGCGCTTAAGGAGGCAAAAGAAGAGATTTCAAATTCGATTTTAAATCTTGAAAATTTTGAAAATGGGGTGGATAATCTTGTTTTATTATTGGCTAAAAAGCTCAAAGAGCGTTTGATTGATGAGATTAAATATCTAAAAGATAAAGCCCAAAAAATTAACATTAATCGTATTTTAAATATGATAGATATCACGGTTAAAGATGGTATTAATGATATTTTAAGAGAAGTTAAATTTGAAAATATTAAAAAAATAGAGGAATTAAAAACAAGTTTGGCTTTAAAATATGATTTCTTAAAAGATGATTTTGACAATGGATTTGAAGGCTTTAAAGATGAAATTTCTAAAAAGATAGAAAATATTTTTAGTGATGAAAAATTTGCATTGTTAAGACTGCAAATCGAGCAAATTATCTCTACCAAAGTCGATTTATTTGAGCTTGAAACAAAATTAACAGAAGTGATTTTTAGCACTTTTGAAAGTTTTAATATAGGTGCTATATTAAAGGATTTGGATATCAATGGCGCCTTTTTTGCTTTCTTGAATGAAAGAATGAAAAATTATGAAGTATTGCAAAAAGAAAAGTTAGCGAGTATTGAACATTTAATCAATAATCTTAAAAATCAAAATGCTGACATTTTATTTTCTTATGAGGGAAATTTGGAAAAAATTGCAAAATTACAACAGCTTGAAGTGGAGCTTATGAATGCAAATTAATATTTTAAATCATTTTATAAAGGCTTATGAAGATGCCTATAATATAGATTTTGATAAAAGTTTTGAAGGGCAAATTAAAATGTTGTGTAAAAAACTAAATGAGCCTTTCATGCACCCAAGCTATAATCTTATTCAAGAGCTTGAAGAATTGAGTTTTTCTTTAGATAAAAATATTAATATTGCTATCATAGGACAATTTTCAAGTGGAAAATCAACCCTTTTGAATTTAATCCTAAAAAAAGAATGCTTGCCTACTGGAGTAGTGCCTGTTACTTTTAAACCCACTTTTTTGCGTTATGCGGATGAGTATTTTTTAAGAGTTGAATTTCAAGATGGAAGTGATGAAATCACTCATATAGAGGAGTTGGCAAAATACACAGATCAAAGAAATAATGTAAAAGAAACAAAAAGTTTGCATATTTTTGCACCCATACCTTTGCTTAAAAAAATCACCCTAGTGGACACTCCAGGGCTTAATGCTAATGAAGATGATACTTTAACCACCCTAAAGGAGCTCCAAAATATCCACGCGGCAATTTGGTTAAGTTTGATCGATAATGCAGGAAAAAAGAGCGAAGAAGATGCTATAAAGGCAAATTTGGAGCTTTTGGGTGAAAATAGCATTTGTGTGTTAAATCAAAAAGATAAGCTTAGCGCTCAAGAATTAGAAAATGTGTTAAATTATGCCAAAACAGTTTTTTCTAAATATTTTAAAGAATTAATTGCCATTTCTTGCAAGGAAGCAAAAGATGAAACAAAATATGAAGAATCTAATTTTAATCTTTTGTTAGATTTTTTAGATAACTTAGATGAGAAAGCCTTAAAACAAAAATTTACAAAGAGAAAAATGCTTCATTTATGTCAAGTTTTAGAGGATGAAAATAGGCTTTTTGTGGATATTTTTGATAAGCTTGCAAATCAATTTCAAATTTATCAAGAGAAATTAAATTCTTCTTTTGATGATTTTATAAAAGAAGTTCAAATTTTAAATCATCAAATTTTAAATAAGCTTAAAAGCATTGGCGAAAGAATTGCGAGTGAAATTTTTAATTGCATTAAAGAAAAAGAGGCTCATTTTTATAAAGAAGCCAAGGGATTTTTGAAAAAAGATTTGTATGTAAAATACGATTATAAAGCTCCTTTTATTTCGAGCGATGATGCTTTTTTGGCAATGTTTTACAACAGCGATATAATGAATAAAGAATTTAAAAAAATCAAAAATGAAATTTACGAATCATTTGAAAAAATAAAACAAAAATTGAAAGATTTTATAGACAATTTAGAAAAAGACATTTTGCTTTTTAAAGCTGAATTTTCAAATATACAAAAAGATAATATCTTGCAAAGCGATAAAAATTTTAGCGAACTTAGGGCTTTTTGCAATGCAAGCGATGAGTACTTTTTAAAAGACTTTAAAGAGCTTTTATTTAAAAGTTTGCTAGAGTTGGATTTATTTTTTGAAAAGTTAAATCTCAAAGCTTTTGCAAATTATGCAAACGCTACAAAATTAAGCTTGGCATTTTTCAGTAGAAAAATCAATGAAAGTCGAGTTCTTTATGAGCTAGATAGTTCCGAATTTACGCTTTTTTATCCTAAAAAGAGTGAAATTTATGAAAGGGTTTTAACTGAGCTTAATGCTTATGAATTTGAAGCTTTGCTTATCAATAAACCGATTTTAGTAAAAATATCTAATCATTTTTTAGAACAAAATACAAATATAATTCAAGAAAAAAATAAAATTTTAGACTTAAAAAAAGTAGAATTACAAAAACGCAAAGAGCAAATTTTAGAAGTCAGAAGTGTATTGAAGGAAAATTTATGAGGATATTTTTCATTTTATCTTTATTTTTTCACACTCTTTTTGCTGTGAATGATTTAGATAATGCTTTAAGGCTTTATGAGGGAAATAAATTTGTAAAAGCATATGAAATTTTTGAAAGACTTTGCGAAAAAGACAATGCTAGAGCTTGCTTTTCTTTAGCCTATATGAATGAAAATGCTCAAGGAGTTGCAAGAGATTTTGATAAAGCGTGTAAATTTTATGATAAATCCTGCAAACTCGGTTTGACTAAGGCTTGTTCTAATATGGCCTTAACCTTACAAGATCTAGGTTATGTTAATGAATCCCTTTTGGCATTTAACAAGGCTTGTAATTTAGGTGAATCTTCAAGTTGTAATCATATGGGTTTGGTTTATGAAGATGAAAAAGATGGTCAAATGGCTACGCATTTTTATAAAAGATCTTGCGATTTAAAAGACGCTAGAGCTTGCTATAAATTAGGCTTTTTGTATGAAAGAGGAGAGCTTGTAAGGCAAAATCTTAAATCAGCTTTGGCTTTTTATTCTAAATCTTGTACTTTAGGTTTTGCAGAGGCTTGTTATTTGATCGGACGTTATTATGAGCTTGAGAAAAAAGATTTGAAAAAGGCTAAGAGATATTTAGGTATGGCTTGCGATAAAAAACACCAAGAAGCTTGTGCTGCTTATAGAAAGCTAAATTCTCAAGATATAGAAATTTATTAAAATGTCATCAAAAATATTTTAAGAAACTAAACTAAAATTGATTGGATTATTTTGTGAATTTTGTTGATAAATTTTGCCAATGAAATTTTTAAAGTCTTTGTTTGCTTGTGTTTCTTCGAAATTATCTTTAGAATCTTGATTATTTATATCAAGATTTTCTTGCTTTTCTTCGTTTTCTTCTTTTTTCTCTTGTGCTTCTTGCGCTTTAAGTTTTGTTGCTTCAGCTCTTGCTTCAAATTCCATTTTTAGAGCATTTGCAGCGACTTTATAATCTTGCGGACTAGGATCAGCAGGCGCCATGGCTGCTGCAACGACTTGACGCGCATTGGCGATAGTTTCTTCAGGTGTCCTTCCTTTTTGCATTCTTATAGGAACTTCACCTGCTGTGGCATACATTTGATTATCAGGTCCTCTTGTGTAGCTAAAGCTTGCAGCTCCAGCTAAACCACCTCCAGCGGCTTGATGTGCTGCTTCGTGAGCTTTTACATTTCTGTCTATACTTTGAAGCTCACGCACTTGTTGTGCTTGTTGTATGGTAAGCTCAACGCCATTTATCATTTGAGTTTGTTCATTGTTTTGTTTTGAGTCTTTATTTTGTGAGTTTGTATTTTCTGTATTTTCTTGTTCGGCATTATTTTTTTGTGTTTTATCATAATAAGAGGAATTGCTAGCATAGTTGTAATTTAAGCCAATTTGCATTTTTCCTCCTTTATTTTTTTTGTATATTTTAGACAATATTAACGCATTTTGACTTAAAATTTTGATAAATTTTGTAAAATAACAATCAATACAATTTTAAAGGAAGATTAATGATTTATGAGAATGACTTGATTTATATCGAAAAAGAGGAAGCTCAAGTGCCATGGATTAAAATTTTTACCAAGCAAGTTTATAAAGAATTTAGCGATTGCCCCTATGAACTTCAAAAAGAAATTTTTGACAAAATTTTGCGATGTGAAAAGGCTATGATAGAATTTTACAAACCTGAAAAAATCAATATTGCTTCTTTTGCAAACTATGTTCCAAGGGTACATTTTCATATAATGGCGAGATTTAAAGAGGATGCTTTTTTTCCAGAATGTATGTGGGGCAAGCAGCAAAGAGAATTAAAAGACTTAAATTTGCCTAGTTTTGATGAATTTGTGATTTTTCTTAAAAATAAAATGGACTAAAATTATCATTAATGGTTGATTGTTTTTTGTTTATTAGAATTCTTTTTACATAAAAATACAAAAAAAGGAAAAAAATGAAAAAGATTTTATTAAGCTCTCTTGTTGCAGCTTCTTTGTTGAGTGCAGGTTTATTTGCTAAAGAATATGCTTTAGATAAAACTCACACTGATGTAGGTTTTAAAATTAAACATTTGCAAATTAGCAATGTAAAAGGAAATTTTCAAGATTATGATGCGGTAATTGACTTTGATCCTGCAAGTTTTGAATTTAAAAAACTTGAAGCAACAATTAAAGTAGCATCTGTAAATACAGACAATCAAACAAGAGATAATCACTTACAACAAAATGATTTTTTCAAAGCAAAACAATTCCCTAATATGACTTTTGTAATGAAAAAATATGAAAAAATCGATAACGAAAAGGGTAAAATGACAGGAACTTTAACCATAACAGGCGTTTCTAAAGATGTGGTTTTAGATACTGAAATCGGCGGTACAGCTAAGGGTAAAGATGGAAAAGAAAAAGTAGGTTTTTCTTTAAATGGTAAAATCAAACGCTCTGATTTTAACTTTGCGCCAGGTACTTCAACTATTACTTTAAGTGATGATATTAATTTAAATATCGAAGTTGAAGCGAACGAAAAATAATTTTTTAGTCTAAGAGTCTTGCTCTTAGACTTTGTAAATTTTTATCCAAATTTTCTTCACTTTCTTGCCAAATCAATTTAAAATCCGGTTTAAAATTTTCATTTTCTAAATTAAATTCCGTGTTTTTCAAGGTGGATTCTAAAAAAGCAAGATGATTTAAAGCTTGATTTTTATCATTAAAAATTAAAATAAAATCATTTTCTACGATAAAAATTTTTGCTCTAAAGCGTTTTAAAATTTTTGCAATTTGTTTTAAAATGAGTTTGGTATAGCTTTCTTTGGTATCTTTTAGTTCATTAAAATGAAGCAAGGCAATGATATAGTTGTTTTTTCCTTTTGTAAAGCGTGTAAGGCTTTTTTCATTGGGTAGCTTTGTTAAGGTGTCAAAAAAAGCTAACCTATAAGCGTAATTTAAAAGATAAAAACAAAAAACCAAACTTGCAAATTCAAAATATCTTATTCCTGTTCCTTCTTGGAATAAAAACTGAAAATATGCAGCAAAAAATGCGATAAGAAGATAATATTCTTTAGTTTTAAAAGTTTTGATAAAAATGAGTATTAAGCCGACTAAAAAAAATAAAAATCCTAATTCACTCACAGGTTTAAAAAAATTTAATGTAATAAAATGGAATTCTAAACCAGCGCTATTGAAAGTAGTATTTCTAGGTAAAATGATGCTTAAAATACCTATAAAAATAAGGGTTGTAATTGAGGCGATATTTTTTTTATTTAAAATTAAAACATGATGTTTTCCAAGGCAAAATAGAGTAAAAATCATAGGTAAAAACAAAGCCACAAATAAATTAGCTTGAAAAAAACTTGTATAAAAATAAGGCAACTTAGCTCCTAGTAATACTAAAGTCAAAAAGAAAATTTTTGAATTTTTAAAGTAAAAGGATAGCACAAGAGCTGAAATTTCAAAAATAAAACTCAATGATATTAAAAAATCTAATAAAAACATTTCAAATCCTTGATTTTAATAAAAGTGATAATTGTATAGAAAAAAGCTTAAAAGCGGATTTTATTTAAATTTAGCAATTTCATCTTGTATGGTTTGTTCTATATGAAGCAATTCTTCATGAGTTTTTTTGCTATTTTCTAAAAGTTCATCAAATTTAAAGCCAAGCATAACAATACGATATAAATTGGGTTTGTATTTTCTCCAATTATATAAAGTGCTAACATCAATGTCTAGTTCATATGCCATATCACGCTTGCTCTTTTTTGTCATTTTTTACCTCAAAAATTTAGCCTTTAAAAAATTTTACATTAAAATTTCTTTATTAAAAACACTTGAAATATTCAATCTTTTATATAAAATATATTTAATATTTCAATATTAATTAAGTTATAGTATGGAATAATTCGAGATATTTTTTAATTTTCAAGGAGTAGTTATGGATTTCAATTCGGTTCTTTTCAGCATTGGCGATAAATTGCCAAAAGATGCAACATCTACCGTGATGCTAAAAGAGAAATTTGATCGCTTAAATGAGGATAAACAAAAAGAAGTAGTAGCACAGCTTCCAATGATAAAACTAAAAAGTCCCGCTTTAGTATTTTGGGTAGGGACTTTTTTATTTGGTGCTTTTGGAGTGGGTCGTTTTATGATAGGAGATTGGGTTTTAGGGCTTATACGCTTGGGAATTACAATTGTAGCTATGTTTTGTGGTATTTTAATGATTACATATAGTGCTTTAGGGATAATATATGGTTTGTTGTGGCTTGTTAATTGGATTTGGTGGATTGTAGATATGTTTTTAGTGGGTAAAAAATTAAGAAAACAAAATTTTGAAAAGATTGCAAATATTATACAATAATTTCGAGTTTTTATGAAAAACAATCAAAAATAAGTTTGCAAAATATTTTTATTAAGTTTTTAGTAAATTTTGTTTTTGTGGCAAGTGAGATTTAGAATTCTTAAGCAATAAAGAAAATTGCTTTTAAATATTTTGTCTGTTGCTCCAAATATTGCACAGGTTTTTTTAGAGATTACAAGTAAAATGGTGAACTTGGTACAGATGAATAGAAACTAAAATATTATTTAGGTGAACAAAAAAGGAGGAAATTAATGAAATGTTTTAATGCGAAATTTATGTTTGTTGGAATTTTGGCAGTATTTTTGAGTGCTTGTAGTAACGGTATTCCAAAATGTAGTGATCAAGATGTACAAAATGTTTTAACTGAGATTATTTTAGAACACAATTTTGGTAGATTTTCTGAGGTTGATCGTAAAAAGTTGAAATTTACTTATAGTGGTTTTATGAGCGATTTAACCGATAAGGAAAGTAAAACACAGTATTGTAAAGCTCAAGTAAAAGCAAATGGAAGTATTGATTCTCGCCCTTACAAATGGGATGCTTGGATCGAGTATTTTGCTAGATATACTGATGATGGTATGGTATATGTAGAAATTACTAGATAACTTTTTAAGGCAAAAATGCCTTAAAAAGTTAATTTTAAGGAGACTGGATATGGATTATAATGTTTTTCTTTTAAATATACAAGATAAAATAAATCAAGAAGATTTTTTCAATTTAAAGCTTAAGTTTGAACAATTACAAAATAAAAAAGAAGCTTTATCAAATTTGGTATTTTTAAGACTTCAAGATCCTATAAAACCTCTAATTATGAGTATGATATGTGGTTTTTTTAAGTTTAGGTTGGTTGGCAATCGATAGATTTATGATAAAAGACTATGCATTAGGAATATTGCGTATAATATTATCTTTATTTCCTTGTGTGTTATTTTTGATACTAGGAATTAGCTATGAAAATGATTCTAACTCGGATATTTCTGAAATTTTTTTCGGGTTGTTTGGAATTTTTCTATTATTGGGCATTATTTGGTGGGGAGTAGATTTATTTTTAGTCTATAAAAAAATTAAAAAACAAAATTATAATAAAATTATAGAATTTATTTTTAACTATCAAAAAATTTAATTTTAAAATTAAAAATTCAAGCCTTTTTCGCTACAATTTCTTAAAAATTTTTATAAGTAAAAAATTTAAGGAAAATCATGGTTGAAGTAAAAAATCTTACTATGCGTTTTGCAAATCAGCTTTTATTTGAAAATGTTAATTTAAAGCTTGTTCGAGGACAAAGATACGGACTAATAGGAGCTAATGGTGCAGGAAAATCGACTTTTTTAAAAATTCTTTCAGGAGAAATTGAGTCAAGTAGTGGTGAAATAGTATTTGATGAAGGCTTGAAAATTGCAGTTTTAGGACAGGATCAATTTGCTTTTGAAAACTACACCATCAAAGATGCAGTGATGTGT
Organism: Campylobacter sp. 110; assembly: GCF_002383965.1. Lineage (NCBI taxonomy): Bacteria > Pseudomonadati > Campylobacterota > Epsilonproteobacteria > Campylobacterales > Campylobacteraceae > Campylobacter > Campylobacter sp. 110. The sequence continues at coordinate 156,229 of NZ_NXBD01000052.1, forward strand.
GCAAATAAGCGTTTATATGAGGCCTTAAAAGAAAAAGAAAAGCTTTATATGAGCGAGGAATTTACTGATGAGATCAATGAGCGTTTAGGTGAGCTTGAGATAATAACGGCTGAAGAGGATCCTAATTATGATTGTGAAACGCGTTGTGAGAAAATTTTAAGCTCTTTAAAAATCAAAGATTTTGATGTTTTGATGAGCACCTTGCAAAGCGCAGACAAATTTAAAGTCTTGCTTGCGCAAGTATTGTTTTTAGGAGCAGATGTACTTTTTTTAGATGAGCCTACAAATAACCTTGATTTAGAGGCAATTTCTTGGCTTGAAAATGAACTTTTAAGACATGAGGGAACCTTGGTGGTGATTTCTCATGATAGGCATTTTTTAAATAAAATTTGTACAAGAATTTTAGATGTAGATTTTAAACAAATTCGTGATTTTGCGGGAAATTATGATGATTGGTATATGGCTTCAACACTTTTAGCTAAACAAGCTGAACTTAAGCGCGATAAAACTTTAAAAGAAAGAGAAGAATTAGAAAATTTTATCCGCCGTTTTAGTGCGAATGCTTCTAAGGCAAAACAAGCTACAAGTCGTGCAAAGGCTTTGGAGAAATTGGAGCTTGAAGAGATTAAAATTTCAAGTCGCAGGGATCCAAGTATAGTTTTTAGAACAAATCGTGAAATAGGAAATGAAGTTTTAGAGCTTAAGGGTATTAGTAAGGCTTATGATAAAGAATTGTTTTCAAATTTAGAATTAAAAATCGAAAAAAATGACAAAATTGCTTTAATTGGTGCAAATGGTGTAGGTAAGTCAACTTTGGCTAAAATCATTGCCAATGCTATTGCTCCTGATAGCGGTTCTATACACCTTGGAGCGACTATAGAACTTGGATATTTTCCTCAAGATACAAGTAATTTAATTTGTGAAAATTTGAAACTTTACGAATGGCTTATGAGTGAAAAATTCAAAGATTTGGATGAAATTCGAAAGTGTTTAGGTAGAATGCTTTTTAGTGGTAGTGATCAAGAGAAAATGGCAGCGAGCTTAAGCGGAGGGGAAAAACATCGTTTAATGCTTTCGCGTTTGATGCTAGAGCGCCCAAATTTTTTACTTTTGGATGAGCCTGATAACCATTTGGATCTTGAGAGTATCATAGCCCTTGGTGAAGCTTTGTATAATTTCAAGGGTGTTGCACTTTGTATAAGTCACGATAGGGAGCTGGTTTCTGCTTTTGCTAATCGTATTTGGCACTTAAAAGATGGAGAACTGACTGATTTTCGTGGAACTTACCAAGAATTTTTAGGAGAAAATGATGGCTAAATTTAGAATTCAGTATAGCGCAGGCTTTGGACATTTTACCCAAAATCATAAAGGCTTTGGACCTACTATTTATATAGAAGAAGTAGTGGAATTTGACAATGGTAAGGATTATTTTGATTATATAGATTTTTACAATACTTATTCAAAAAGCGATGATACTTATTTTCATATCAGTTTTTTAGAAGATAGACCTTTAAGCGACAAAGAAATCACCATACGCAATGAATATCGTAAAATACGCGATGAAAATTGCAAGAGAGCAAAAGAAGAATTTATAAGAGATAATGAACTTGATGTGGAGCATTTACCAACTCATGGTGATTAAGGAACACTTTTTGCTTGTATAGTTTTTGCATATTTTGAAAGGAGAAAGCTATGCAAGTAAGTTATAAAACTATTAGCTCATATGAATATGATGCGATTAGTGGTCAGTATAAGCAGGTGGATAAGCAAGTAGAAGATTATTCTTCGACTTCTGATTCTGATTTTATGGATATATTAAGTAAATTAGAGGAAAATTCGGGTATTTCTAGTACGGAAGAAAATTTACAAAACAATACCCAAAGTTCAAATTCTAATTCCTCTCAATACGCACAAATGTCAAGCATGTATGCTTATCGTTTTAGGCAAAACGAGGGCGAACTTTCTTTAAAAGCTCAAAGTGCGAGTGTGCATAATGATCTTTTAAATCAAAATGCAAATGGACAAAATAAAGACAGTAGTCTTTTAGGTGATTTACTTAACGCGATTTAAATTAAAGCCTCAAACGAGGCTTTAAGATAGATTATAATTTCTCTATTTCAAAAGGTGTAAATTGGGCGCAAAAGATTTCAAACTTTTGCTCTTCCTCTTCGTTTAAATTTAAGCTTAAAATCACTTTTTCATTTTTAAAGTCTCGCTCAAATTCCAAAGAGTGAGTTCTTAAAAAATGTTCGAAGCGATTGAGATTTTTAAAATCTATGGCAATTTTGATATTTTTTTTAAATTCAAAAGTTAGCAAGGAGGCATTGTTAATCGCTGCATTTGCCGCGTCACTATAAGCTCTTACAAGTCCTCCTGTCCCAAGTTTGGTGCCACCAAAATATCTTACAGTGATGACTGCAGTGTTGACAAGATCATACCCTCTTAAAACATTTAAAGAAGGTATGCCTGAAGTGCCCTTAGGCTCGCCATCATCACTTTTATCTTCTATGATTTGATTGTATTCATTTAAAGTTCGATAAGCATAAACAAAATGAACGGCTTTGGGGTGTTCTTTTTTTAAATTTACAAGCAAATTTTTAAAATCTTTAAAAGGGCAAAGATAGGATAAAAAAGTAGATTTTTTAATTTCAATTTGTGCTTGAAAAATTTGATCAATTGTTTGCATTTTCGCCTTTTTATTTGGTATTATGATTAAATAAGGTAAAATATAATGTATTAATAAAATTTTTAAAAATATACTATAATTTTACAAAAATTAAGGAAAGAAATGTCAAAAACAAGTCAAAAATTTATGAATTCATTCAAAAGTTATAAAAGAAATAAAATGGGGTGTTACAAGATTGGCTTTTTATAAAAATATTTTTATTTTATACATTAGGCATGGGATTATTTTTTGAAATTTACATCAGTTGATATTTTAAGTTTAATTTTGTAAAATCAAATTTATGGAAAAAATCAAAAATTATAAGCTTATTATTCTTTTACTTGCTTTTGATTTACTTGCTTTGCTTTATGGAATTTCAACCCTTAGCATTAGTGTTGATGAGGCTAAAATTTATTTTGAAGAAAAAGGAAGTTTTCTTTTTTTTAATCATAGTTTGCTTTATTATCTCACACATTTTGGAACTTTTGTTTTTGGACAAAATGACTTTGGTTTAAGAATTCCTATTTTATTTTTTCATTTTTTAAGTTGTATTTTACTTTATATTTTGGCTTTAAAATATACAAAAACTCATTTTGATAGCTTCTTATCTCTTTTGCTTTTTGTATTGTTGCCAGGAACGGTTGCAAGTGCTTTGTTGGTAAATGAAGCCTCTATAGTGATTTTTTTAACGCTAGCTATAATTTGTGTGTATGAATATGAAAAAAAATGGATTTTTTATCCGCTTTTGATTTTAGCTTTATTTGTAGATAAGTCTTTTAATATTTTATTTTTAACCTTTTTCTTTTTTGGAATTTATAAAAGAAATTCTTTTTTATTGACTTTGGCCCTTGTACTTTTTGGTTTGAGCATAAGCTTTTATGGTTTTGATACAGGTGGGCGTCCAAGAGGATATTTTTTGGATACTTTGGGAATTTTCGCCGCTTGTTTTTCGCCGCTTGTTTTTATTTATTTTTTTTATGTAGTTTATCGTTTAACTTTTAAAGAGCAAAAAAGTTTACTATGGTTTTTAATGAGCGTAACCTTTATTTTTTGTTCCTTGCTTTCTTTGAGGCAAAAGCTTTATTTGGAGGATTTTTTGCCATTTTGTGTGATTTGCACTCCGCTACTTATTAAAACCTTGATGGCAAGTTATAGGGTGCGTTTACCGCAATTTAGATTAAGATATAAAATTTTTATAGAATGCTCTATCATTTTTTTACTATTTTGTTATTTTGTTATCATAGGAAATCAAATTTTATATTATTTTGTTTCTGATCCAAAATATAATTTTGCTAATAACTATCACTTTGCTAAAGAATTAAGCAAAGAGCTTAAAAAACAAGAAATTTTTAAATTAAGAGTTGGCACATCTTTGCAGCCAAGATTGAAATTCTATGGTATTGAAGATAGTAATACTTTTTATCTAAAAAGTATTAAAAATAAAGACCAGCTTGATAAAAATAAAAAAAATATTACAATAAAGCTAGGAAAATTTGAAAAAATTTATCAAATCCAAAGATACTAGTGATGCTTTTACGCTTTTTGAGCTAGTTTTAGTTGTTTTAATCTTAGGCCTTGTGATTTCCATAGCACAAATCAATCTAAAACAAGATAGACTCATGCAAGGTGCAAAGCAAATTCTTAATGACATACGCTATGTAAGAACTTTAGCAATGACTCAAGAGAGTTTTAGGGATTTGGAATTAGCAGTGGCAAAAAGAGAGTGGTATAAAAGTAGATGGCAATTATATTTTATCAATTCAGCAGCAACAAATTATGAGCAAACTTATACGATATTTTTAGATAAAAATGGTGATGGAAACGCTAATTTAGGAAAAACTGAAATCAATATTGATCGTGAAATTGCTGTAGATATTATAAACCCCAAAAAATTAATGAATTCAGGACAAAGTGGAGTTATTGATAAGAGCGATAGTAAGACTACTCAAAGATTTAATATTTTTAAAAAATTTGGTATAAAAAAAGTAGAATTTAAAGGTTCGTGTAGGGGTTCTACAAGGATAGTTTTTGATGAAAGAGGAAGATTATATTCTCCTTTGCGAACTTCTCAAGGTGTTTATGATAAAAATTTAGCTAAAACTAATCAAGACTGTATCATACGCTTAAGCTCAATACAGGCAAATCAAATTTGTATTATAGTCAATCCGCTTAGTGGTTTTGCTTATATACCTAAATTTCAAGATTTCAACAAGCAAATGATAATGATAAACGGTGCAACTCAATGTTCTAAAATTTAGAATACTTTAATTTTTAATATAAATTTGCTATAATTTGAATGTAAATATTAAATAAAAGGACAAAATAATGAACCGCTTAGGAATTTCAGCAAGATTGTATTTAAGTTTTTCTTTGATTATTTTTATTATGCTGTTTATAGCTATTTTTTCGATAGCTAAAGTGAATTTTTTAAATAAAACACTTACAACAGCAACAGAGGAAAACGCTTTGATTTCTCGTCAAGCGATTAATTTTAGGGGAAGTATTCATGATAGATCGATTTTAATTCGTGATGTCGTTTTAGCGCAAGATCAAGAAGACTTAAGAAAAACTTTAGCTCAAATACAAAAATTAGAAAAAGACTATGAAGAAGCTGAGCTTATTTTAAATGATATTGTAGCTAAGAGTGGTGGTGATTCAAATGTGCGCTCTATGATAGAGGATATTGCAAAAACTAAGAAAAATACCGTGCAAATTTATCAAAAGATTATTGACACAGTGGTGAAGAAAAATGATATTCAATCAGCAACTAAAATGGTTTTAGATTCTGCTAGACCAGAATTTATTTTATGGTTGGCTCAAACAAATAAATTGATTGATTATGAAGAGTCAGCCAATCAAGAATTAACTCAAATAGCACTTTTAGAAAGCAAATCCTTTCAATTTATCATGATGAGTATCATTATAATTGCTTTAATTATTTCTATAGTTATTGCTTATTTGATAGTGAGATATATTAAAAAATCTGTAGGTGGTGAACCAAGAGATGTAAATAGAATTATCACCGAAGTTGCTAATGGAAATCTAACACAGCCAATTCATACAGAATATAAACAAAGTATACTTTATTCTATTGCTAGAATGCAAAATCAATTACGAAATATAGTTCAAAAAATGATTACTATTTCTAATGAGTTAAACCACAAAGCTGATTTGGTGGTAGATCGCATAAGTGAAACTGAAAAGGCAGTGATTTTTCAAGGTGAAACTTCTAGAGAATCTGCTCTTAAAATTCGAGAAATCAGTCAAAAAACACAAAATGTTTCCAAAATGGCTCTAGAAACAGAAGAAAATTCAAAAAATACCACTCAAGTTTGTCAGAATAATAAAAAATATGCCGAGGATACAGCTTCTCAAATGGAATATATCGCAAGCAATTCTTCTAGAGTTTCTCAGCAAATTGCCTTGCTTAGCGAACATGCTAAGAATATAGGAACAAGTACAGAACTTATTAGCGAGATTACAGATCAAACTAATTTACTTGCTCTAAACGCGGCCATAGAAGCTGCTAGAGCAGGAGATGTAGGTAGAGGTTTTGCTGTCGTTGCTGATGAAATTCGTAAATTGGCTGAAAAAACAGGCGGGGCAACAGATCAAATTGCTATAATTAACAAACAAATTCAAGAAGAAACGATAGCAACAGTAGGCGTTATAGAAGAGTCTATACCATTGATTTCTCAAGGTAAAAGTTTAAGTGAAGAGGTAAGAGATAGCGTGGATTTAATCTACAAACAAGCTAATGACAGTCTTTTTAAAGCACAAGAGGTAAATCAAGAGGTAGCCGCCCAAGTAAAATTAATGGAAGAAATTGAAGAAAAAATTATAACAGTGGCAGATATTTCTTCTAAAACTCAACAAGCGGTTAGTGAAAATAAAAATGCAATGACAGAACTAAAAAATATTTCGGATAATCTTCAAGCTGAAATAGCTATTTTCAAGCTCTAAGCACCTATAACCCCCAACCACCCAAAAATAAGGCTAAATTTCTAGCCTTATTTAATCCTCCTTTAAGCTTAATTGGTTATACTTTCATTTCCTTTTTCAGAAAAGGACTTAAGATCTTTAAATTATAGTCTAAAGTTAACTAAAGTTAAATTAAGATTTTATAAACACTATGTTTCTAGTTTTAAATTAATCTTTAATCCTAGTTAAAGCAATTTAAGTTTATAAAACTTTATTATTACTAAACTTTATTTACATATAATAAATGATTTTTTGTTTTGTTCTTTTAACTTAGTATTGTTATTCAAATCTTATTAGTCAATCTTTGAAATCTAAATAAGTGATCGATTGAGCCAGAAAGATTTAGGCATAAGTAATTATGTAAAATCTATTCAATCTAATAATTAAAAAGATTAAAAGTTTTTCTTTTAATCTTTCATAACTTTTTCTTTGAAGAAAAAGATTAAACTATCTATAATTTTTATGGAGAGTTTGATCCTGGCTCAGAGTGAACGCTGGCGGCGTGCCTAATACATGCAAGTCGAACGATGAAGCTTCTAGCTTGCTAGAAGTGGATTAGTGGCGCACGGGTGAGTAAGGTATAGTTAATCTGCCCTACACAAGAGGACAACAGTTGGAAACGACTGCTAATACTCTATACTCCTGCTTAACACAAGTTGAGTAGGGAAAGTTTTTCGGTGTAGGATGAGACTATATAGTATCAGCTAGTTGGTAAGGTAATGGCTTACCAAGGCTATGACGCTTAACTGGTCTGAGAGGATGATCAGTCACACTGGAACTGAGACACGGTCCAGACTCCTACGGGAGGCAGCAGTAGGGAATATTGCGCAATGGGGGAAACCCTGACGCAGCAACGCCGCGTGGAGGATGACACTTTTCGGAGCGTAAACTCCTTTTCTTAGGGAAGAATTCTGACGGTACCTAAGGAATAAGCACCGGCTAACTCCGTGCCAGCAGCCGCGGTAATACGGAGGGTGCAAGCGTTACTCGGAATCACTGGGCGTAAAGGGCGCGTAGGCGGATTATCAAGTCTCTTGTGAAATCTAATGGCTTAACCATTAAACTGCTTGGGAAACTGATAGTCTAGAGTGAGGGAGAGGCAGATGGAATTGGTGGTGTAGGGGTAAAATCCGTAGATATCACCAAGAATACCCATTGCGAAGGCGATCTGCTGGAACTCAACTGACGCTAAGGCGCGAAAGCGTGGGGAGCAAACAGGATTAGATACCCTGGTAGTCCACGCCCTAAACGATGTACACTAGTTGTTGGGGTGCTAGTCATCTCAGTAATGCAGCTAACGCATTAAGTGTACCGCCTGGGGAGTACGGTCGCAAGATTAAAACTCAAAGGAATAGACGGGGACCCGCACAAGCGGTGGAGCATGTGGTTTAATTCGAAGATACGCGAAGAACCTTACCTGGGCTTGATATCCTAAGAACCTTTTAGAGATAAGAGGGTGCTAGCTTGCTAGAACTTAGAGACAGGTGCTGCACGGCTGTCGTCAGCTCGTGTCGTGAGATGTTGGGTTAAGTCCCGCAACGAGCGCAACCCACGTATTTAGTTGCTAACGGTTCGGCCGAGCACTCTAAATAGACTGCCTTCGTAAGGAGGAGGAAGGTGTGGACGACGTCAAGTCATCATGGCCCTTATGCCCAGGGCGACACACGTGCTACAATGGCATATACAATGAGACGCAATACCGCGAGGTGGAGCAAATCTATAAAATATGTCCCAGTTCGGATTGTTCTCTGCAACTCGAGAGCATGAAGCCGGAATCGCTAGTAATCGTAGATCAGCCATGCTACGGTGAATACGTTCCCGGGTCTTGTACTCACCGCCCGTCACACCATGGGAGTTGATTTCACTCGAAGCCGGAATACTAAACTAGTTACCGTCCACAGTGGAATCAGCGACTGGGGTGAAGTCGTAACAAGGTAACCGTAGGAGAACCTGCGGTTGGATCACCTCCTTTCTAGAGTACAGAGTAATAAGTCTCACAACTATTACTTCAATATATAAACTCAATTGATTCTTGTTTAGATTTCAAAGATTGATGATAAAGCTAATTATTTATGGGGAATTAGCTCAGCTGGGAGAGCGCCTGCTTTGCACGCAGGAGGTCAGCGGTTCGATCCCGCTATTCTCCACCATTTATTAAGGGCCTATAGCTCAGCTGGTTAGAGTGCACCCCTGATAAGGGTGAGGTCACAAGTTCAAGTCTTGTTAGGCCCACCATAAAAAAGATTTGAATAAAGAAGCTTTAAAATCTAAAGCAAGTATATAAAATAGATTAAATATAAACTCTATACTTAGATTTATTTTTATCTTTAACTATAAAAGAATATACTTTAATAGATATAAGTAGCATATACATTATGCATTTATATTTATAATGATTATGTTAATATATATACTTCCTTTAGGTTTTAAACCTAAATGTTCTTTATAATTATCATTGTTAAGAGTCACAAGCAAGTTTTAATAAAAACAATTTTACAGGACTTGTTAAAGGATAAAACTCAATTATCTTTTCTTTGGTTTTATTTATATCTTTTAACTATCTTTATTTTTTATAATAAAGAGAATATTAGATTTAAGGATTATAAATTAAAGACAAGTTTCAAACTCACTGCTTAGTTGAGACTAAATCATTTAGTTTTATATTAAGTGTTTGAATGCTTTCCGTCTTAAGATAATGAAGTCTTATCATAAAAACTTTAACAAGGAAGTGATGCGTTTTAGAATCAATAAAAAAGGTAGAAGTTAGATTATATCTAACTTTTATGCATATTCTTAGCAGAAGAAGCAAGAAAGACTATTAGTCTTTAACTTACTTTATCAGCCTAATATCTTTTAGGTTGGCGGGGTAGGCCTTTAGCTTGCTTCTTAGTCAAGGCTTTGCCTTGACGCTAAAGAAGGTAAAAAAGGTAAGCTACTAAGAGCGAATGGTGGATGCCTTGACTGGTAAAGGCGATGAAGGACGTACTAGACTGCGATAAGCTACGGGGAGCTGTCAAGAAGCTTTGATCCGTAGATTTCCGAATGGGGCAACCCAATGTATAGAGATATACATTACCTATATAGGAGCGAACGAGGGGAATTGAAACATCTTAGTACCCTCAGGAAAAGAAATCAATAGAGATTGCGTCAGTAGCGGCGAGCGAAAGCGCAAGAGGGCAAACCCAGTGCTTGCACTGGGGGTTGTAGGACTGCAATGTGCAAGAGGTAAGTTTAGCAGAACATTCTGGAAAGTATAACCATAGAGGGTGATAGTCCCGTATGCGAAAAACAAACCTTAGCCAGCAGTATCCTGAGTAGGGCGGGACACGAGGAATCCTGTCTGAATCTGGGTCGACCACGATCCAACCCTAAATACTAATACCAGATCGATAGTGCACAAGTACCGTGAGGGAAAGGTGAAAAGAACTGAGGTGATCAGAGTGAAATAGAACCTGAAACCATTTGCTTACAATCATTCAGAGCCCTATGTAGCAATACAGGGTGATGGACTGCCTTTTGCATAATGAGCCTGCGAGTTGTGGTGTCTGGCAAGGTTAAGCAAACGCGAAGCCGTAGCGAAAGCGAGTCTGAATAGGGCGCTTAGTCAGATGCTGCAGACCCGAAACGAAGTGATCTATCCATGAGCAAGTTGAAGCTAGTGTAAGAACTAGTGGAGGACTGAACCCATAGGCGTTGAAAAGCCCCGGGATGACTTGTGGATAGGGGTGAAAGGCCAATCAAACTTCGTGATAGCTGGTTCTCTCCGAAATATATTTAGGTATAGCGTTGTGTCGTAATATAAGGGGGTAGAGCACTGAATGGGCTAGGGCATACACCAATGTACCAAACCCTATCAAACTCCGAATACCTTATATGTAATCACAGCAGTCAGGCGGCGAGTGATAAAATCCGTCGTCAAGAGGGAAACAACCCAGACTACCAGCTAAGGTCCCTAAATCTTACTTAAGTGGAAAACGATGTGAAGTTACTTAAACAACCAGGAGGTTGGCTTAGAAGCAGCCATCCTTTAAAGAAAGCGTAATAGCTCACTGGTCTAGTGATTTTGCGCGGAAAATATAACGGGGCTAAAGTAAGTACCGAAGCTGTAGACTTAGTTTACTAAGTGGTAGGAGAGCGTTCTATTTGCGTCGAAGGTATACCGGTAAGGAGTGCTGGAGCGAATAGAAGTGAGCATGCAGGCATGAGTAGCGATAATTAATGTGAGAATCATTAACGCCGTAAACCCAAGGTTTCCTACGCGATGCTCGTCATCGTAGGGTTAGTCGGGTCCTAAGTCGAGTCCGAAAGGGGTAGACGATGGCAAATTGGTTAATATTCCAATACCAACATTAGTGTGCGATGGAAGGACGCTTAGGGCTAAGGGGGCTAGCGGATGGAAGTGCTAGTCTAAGGTCGTAGGAGGTTATACAGGCAAATCCGTATAACAATACTCCGAGAACTGAAAGGCTTTTTGAAGTCTTCGGATGGATAGAAGAACCCCTGATGCCGTCGAGCCAAGAAAAGTTTCTAAGTTTAGCTAATGTTGCCCGTACCGTAAACCGACACAGGTGGGTGGGATGAGTATTCTAAGGCGCGTGGAAGAACTCTCTTTAAGGAACTCTGCAAAATAGCACCGTATCTTCGGTATAAGGTGTGGTTAGCTTTGTATTAGGATTTACTCCGAAAGCAAGGAAACTTACAACAAAGAGTCCCTCCCGACTGTTTACCAAAAACACAGCACTCTGCTAACTCGTAAGAGGATGTATAGGGTGTGACGCCTGCCCGGTGCTCGAAGGTTAATTGATGGGGTTAGCATTAGCGAAGCTCTTGATCGAAGCCCGAGTAAACGGCGGCCGTAACTATAACGGTCCTAAGGTAGCGAAATTCCTTGTCGGTTAAATACCGACCTGCATGAATGGCGTAACGAGATGGGAGCTGTCTCAAAGAGGGATCCAGTGAAATTGTAGTGGAGGTGAAAATTCCTCCTACCCGCGGCAAGACGGAAAGACCCCGTGGACCTTTACTACAGCTTGACACTGCTACTTGGATAAGAATGTGCAGGATAGGTGGGAGGCTTTGAGTATATGACGCCAGTTGTATATGAGCCATTGTTGAGATACCACTCTTTCTTATTTGGGTAGCTAACCAGCTTGAGTTATCCTCAAGTGGGACAATGTCTGGTGGGTAGTTTGACTGGGGCGGTCGCCTCCCAAATAATAACGGAGGCTTACAAAGGTTGGCTCAGAACGGTTGGAAATCGTTCGTAGAGTATAAAGGTATAAGCCAGCTTAACTGCAAGACATACAAGTCAAGCAGAGACGAAAGTCGGTCTTAGTGATCCGGTGGTTCTGTGTGGAAGGGCCATCGCTCAAAGGATAAAAGGTACCCCGGGGATAACAGGCTGATCTCCCCCAAGAGCTCACATCGACGGGGAGGTTTGGCACCTCGATGTCGGCTCATCGCATCCTGGGGCTGGAGCAGGTCCCAAGGGTATGGCTGTTCGCCATTTAAAGCGGTACGCGAGCTGGGTTCAGAACGTCGTGAGACAGTTCGGTCCCTATCTGCCGTGGGCGTAAGAAGATTGAAGAGATTTGACCCTAGTACGAGAGGACCGGGTTGAACAAACCACTGGTGTAGCTGTTGTTCTGCCAAGAGCATCGCAGCGTAGCTAAGTTTGGAAAGGATAAACGCTGAAAGCATCTAAGCGTGAAGCCAACTCTAAGATGAATCTTCTCTAAGCTCTCTAGAAGACTACTAGTTTGATAGGCTGGGTGTGTAATGGATGAAAGTCCTTTAGCTGACCAGTACTAATAGAGCGTTTGGCTTATCTTTAATAAAGCATCACTTCCTTGTTAAGGTTTTTACTAAAGCTTTAAATAGTAATATTGATTTAAAGTGATATAGAAATCTTTCAAGTAGGGTTTATATTAGAACTTGCTCTTAACATTGTTTTTTAAGTATTCTATATAAAAACTTATCAAAGAGAGTAAAGATTTGATTCATTGACAAGATGAAAGATAAGATTTAAAAGATAAAAGTAAAAATTAAAAAACAAAAAAAGAAAAATAAAAAAGAATAGAAGAAAAGCAAAAAAATAAAACAATAGAATAAAAAATAAAAGCTTTATTCTTAAGTTAAATCTTTCAAAGAATATTTAAATAACAATGTCCGTGATTATACAGATGTGGAAACGCCTTGCTCCATCCCGAACCAAGAAGCTAAGCACATCGTGGGTGATGATACTACGCCTTACTGGCAGGGGGAAAGTAGCTCATTGCGGACTTGTTAATTCTTCTTTATCTTATTCTTATAGATTTAAAATCTTAGTTTTTATATGTCAATCGTTGTTTTTATATTTAATTATTTTTTTATGTTTATTAAATCTATTATTGTATTAATTATTTTTTTATTGATTGAATTTGTTTTTATGCTAATTAAATATGTTTTTGTATTCATTGTTCTTTTATGTTTATGTTTAATTGGCTTGGATTGATTTATGCTTTAGTTCTAATTGTATTTAATCAGCTTAGAATGCTTTGTATAATGCTTTTACTTATCTACAACTTATTATTTTTATATTCAATCATTAGTTTAATTGATTTATGCTTTTGTTGGTTTAGTTAAACACTTTATCAGTCGTTGCTTGATTAGTTTATTAATTTATTTAATTTAATCAGTTAGGTTATATTCATTGGTTTGTTTGAGTTGGTTAG